>DMQT01000307.1:2145-4446 GCA_003455595.1 Betaproteobacteria bacterium | reverse complement strand
CTGACATTTAATTGACAGCCAGATTGGTTACAGTGACAGTGCGGGCAGCCTTGGGATAGCATCGCAGCCTACAAGTTCCACACTATGCAGCTCCATCACGGTTCCCAGGCCGGTTCACGCATATCGCCTGCACGGTCAGACAGGCGGGTACGGGTTTTTCCATCCACCGACACCGTCGCCAGCACGCCGCGCCCGTTGATCACCGTGGCATACACAATCAGCATGCCATTGGGTGCAAAACTGGGCGACTCATCCTGCGCACTGTCGGTCAAAATCTGCATTTGGCCGCCGCTCGAATCCTGCATGGCCACTTGATAGCGCCCGCCTTCGCGATGAATGAAAGCGAAGCGTTTACCATCCGGGCTCCAGGTCGGCGACACATTGTAGTTACCTTCAAACGTCATGCGCTTGATATCGCCGCCACTGGCATTCATGCGATACACCTGCGGGCTGCCGCCGCGATCCGAGGTAAACAATAGCGAGGTGCCATCCGGGCTCCAGCTCGGCTCGGTATCAATATTGCCACCGTGTGTCAGGCGCGTCACGCCGCTGCCATTGGCGTTGATGGTATAGATCTGCGAACCGTCATCGCGCGTCAGCACCACTGCCAGATGATTGCCGTTGGGTGCCCAGGCTGGTGCGCTGTTGCTGCCCTTGAAATTGGCCAGCACGCGGCGCGCGCCGTTGGCCAGCGATTGCGCGTACACCACCGGTTTTTTCTTTTCAAATGAAACATAGGCGAGCTGCGAATCATCACTCGACCAAGCCGGTGAAATGATCGGCTCATTCGAGCTCACCACGGTTTGCGCGCCCTGCCCGTCCGAATCCGCGACCTGCAATTGATAGCGCTTGCCCTGCTTCAGCACGTAGGCAATGCGCTTGGAAAATGCACCCGGCACGCCGGTCAGTTTTTCATAGACCACATCGGCAATGCGGTGGCCGGTGCTGCGCAATTGCGACGGTGCAACGGTATAACTGAACCCGGCAAGCTGGGTCTGCTTGACCACATCGAGCAAACGAAATCGCACTTCCAGCTGGCCATTGGGCAGGGGCAGAATGCGTCCGATCACCACGGCATCCGCACCCAGCGCACGGAAGCTCGGATACACAACCTGTTCGACTTCGGACGGCGGCGGTGTCACCGAGGCCGCATCCACCATCTTGATCTGACCGCTACGCGTCAGGTCACCGCCCACCACTTCGCTGAGCAAGCGCGATTGCTCTGGATTGCCGGCGAACGGCACCATCGAAACCGGAATCCGGCTGGCTGCGCCACCGAATACCTCTATCGTCATCACTGCATGGGCGGCCTGTGCGAAGCCCAGTACCAGCAACAAAACGGTGAGGAAAGCGGCACGAATTGTCAGATAAGATTTATACATAGGGGAGGATTTTAACATAAGAGCCTGGAGGTCAATTTTCCTGCTTGGGTTGGATCGGCAATTTCAACTCGCGAAAGCGCGCAGCCACCGCTTGGTCTGGCGGCAACGGCAACGGCACAGCTTGCAAAATGGCGCGCTCAACCGCCGCATCATAAGCAGGTTGGCCGCTGGATTGCAGCAATTTGATCGGTTGAATCACTTCACCGCTGGGCAACACATTCACCAGATAAATCACCTTGGGATTACCAGTCATGGTTTCCGGCAGCCGCAGGCGGCTCTTGATTTTGGCGCGAATGCGATCCTGGTATTCCGCCTCCATCTTCGACTGCCCCGCCGCCGATTGGCGCGATTGCGCCGCCTGCCGTAGCTGGCTTGATTCGCTCGCCAATTCCCGGTTCATGGCGTCACGCATCTGCTGGTCGTTGAGCTTGCGCAGCGCGTCCTGTTTGCGTTTAAGTTCGTCCTGTTTTTTTTGTTCCGTCAGTTTCGCAGCGGCGGCCAGCTTCTGCTGTTGCAGTTCGGCCTGTTTTCGCGCCTGCTCGACGGCTTGTTTCTGCTGCGCTACCTCGTTTTCTTTACGCTGCGCCACTTCCTTGCGCTGCACGTCGGCTTCACGTTGCTGCTGCTCGCGCAGCTTTTTCTCTTTCTGTTTTAGGGCGATGTCGGGTTTGGGCAGTTCCGGGGCGGGTTTCTCTACTACCGGCTTGGGAGTGGGCAGCGGCGCCGGGCGCGGCACCGGCTTGGGTACGAGCTTTTCAGGCGGCGCAGGCAGAGACGCCCACAAATCCGCCATCACCGGCGCAGGCGGGTGCGATTTCCAGCTTACACTGTAAATCAGCAGCCCGATGAACAGCAGATGCACCAGCAGCGCCAGCGCTGCCGCAGGCAGCCGACCAGGCACCGCAGGCTTGCCGCGCTC
>DMQT01000307.1:0-2087 GCA_003455595.1 Betaproteobacteria bacterium | reverse complement strand
CGCACATTTTTGTCGGCAGAGATCACCACCGGCTGATCCGGGTTCTGCTGCTGGCTTTCCTGAATCACGCCAACCAACTCGTCACGGCTGACCGAACGCGGCGCACCCCCCGCCTGGCTACGGTCGCGCAGGCGCAGCTTGCCGTCGGCATAAATGATGACTTCGAGTGGCTCGACCGGCACCGCCTGTGCCTTGGCGACGCTCGGCAGCTCAACCTGACCGGGATTTACCAGCGGCGCGGTAATCATGAAAATCACCAGCAACACCAACATCACGTCGATGTAGGGCACCACGTTGATATTGTTCATCTGCTTGCGTGGACGACGACCGCTCATGGTTTACGCCTTGAACGCCTGACGTTGCAGGATGTTGGAGAACTCTTCCATAAAGCTCTCGAACCGGTTGGCCAGCCGGTCGATATCGTGCGTGTAGCGGTTATACGCGACTACCGCCGGTATTGCCGAAAACAGGCCCATGGCGGTGGCGATCAGCGCTTCGGCAATGCCCGGTGCGACATTGGCGAGAGTAGCCTGCACCACGTTGGCGAGCCCGCGAAACGCGTTCATGATGCCCCACACGGTGCCGAACAGGCCGACGTACGGGCTGACCGAGCCGACTGTGGCGAGGAACGACAGGTTCGATTCCAGCTTGTCCATTTCGCGCTGGTAGGTGGCGCGCATGGCGCGGCGTGCACCGTCCATCATCGACGCGGTATCAAGATTGGATTGCTGGCGCAGCTTGAGGAATTCGCGGAAACCGGCCTCGAAAATGCGCTCCATCTCGCCGGTATTTTTCCAGTCCTTGCTGGCGCGCTGATACAGCGTATTGAGGTCGGCACCGCTCCAGAATTCAGTCTCGAACGCATCAGCCAAGCGGGTGGCGCGCTTGATGGCAAACAGTTTGAGGAAGATGTACCACCAGGACATGAACGACGCGACCAGCAGCAGCCCCATCACCAATTGTACGACGACACTGGCATTGCCTATCAGCGCCAGCATGGAAAGATCTTGGCTTAAACCCATAATCAGATGTGTTGTTCCAGTTTATTCATTAATGTATCGGGGATTTTAACCGGCTTGAATGACGCCAGGCTGACACACGCGACTTCCGTCTCGCCCGCCACCCTGGCTGTCTCCCCTTCGATGCGCTGGGCAAACACCACCCGGCACTGTCCGAGGTGCTTGACCGTACTCACGACTTTGAGTTCATCATTAAAACGCGCGGGCTGGCGATAATCGATCGCCGTGCGCCGCACCACAAAGATCACGCCGTGCTCGCTGGCCAGCGCGGTTTGCTCGAAACCCAACGCACGCAGCCATTCGGTGCGCGCGCGTTCCATGAATTTCAGGTAATTGGCGTAATACACTACGCCGCCCGAATCGGTGTCTTCGTAATACACCCGTACCGGCCAGTGGAATTCCTTACTCGGCATTGTTGTTCCATAACTCGACAGCAGCGTTGGCGTTGCCCGGCGTCGGCAGGCCGAAATGGCGATATGCCATCGCCGTCGCCATGCGCCCACGTGGCGTACGCTGCAAATAGCCCTGCTGAATGAGGAAGGGTTCGAGCACGTCTTCGATGGTGTCGCGTTCTTCGCCTATCGCCGCCGCCAGGTTATCCAGCCCGACCGGGCCGCCGTCGAACTTTTCCAGCACCGCCGCCAGCAACTTGCGGTCCATCACATCCAGCCCGGCGTGATCGACGTCGAGCATGCGCAGCGCAGCGTCGGCTACCTCACGTGTGACACGGCCATCGGCGCGCACTTCGGCATAGTCGCGCACGCGCCGCAGCAAGCGGTTGGCAATACGTGGCGTACCACGCGAGCGCCGTGCGATTTCAAACGCCCCCTCGTCCACCACGTGCATCTCCAGCAGGCCGGCTGAACGCGCGACGATACGCGCCAGCTCTTCCGGCGTATAAAACTCCAGCCGCGCCACAATACCGAAGCGGTCGCGCAACGGGTTGGTCAGCATGCCCGCGCGGGTGGTGGCGCCGACCAGCGTGAATGGCGGCAGGTCGAGCTTGACCGAGCGCGCTGCCGGGCCTTCACCGATCATGATGTCGAGCTGAAAATCCTCCAGCGCGGG
>DMQT01000277.1:1539-5352 GCA_003455595.1 Betaproteobacteria bacterium | reverse complement strand
GTTCTGGCGCTGGTCGTAGGCGTCGTTGCCGACCCGCACCGGCCCCATGAGGCGGTAGCCGGGCAATTCGGGAACTTCCCGTTCTTCCAGCCGGGCGCGCTCGTCAATGCCATAGACCGGCTGCAAGCCATTGGTGGCAGCGGCGGCGACGTTCACGATGTAGGCGATGTAGCGCTCCATGGCATGCGTCTCGCCCAGGCGGTTGAGGGCATTGACGACGAAATAGCTATCGCGCAACCAGCAATAGCGGTAATCCCAGTTGCGCATGCTGTTTGGCGCTTCCGGGACGGACGTGGTCATTGCGGCGATGATGGCGCCCGTGTCCTCATAGGTATTGAGCTTCAACGTGATAGCGGCGCGAATGACGGCGTCCTGCCATTCGAAGGGGATGCTCAATGTGCTTACCCATTGCCGCCAATAGTGTGTCGTTTCCTCCAGGAAATGTTGCCCGAGTTTGTCCACGGCATTCGGCACCGTTTCATCCGGGCCGAACAGGAAGGTCAGATTGTCTTCCAGAAAAAAAGTCGTCTCCTGCAGCACGGCGGTAATCGAGGCGTCGGTCGTCAGCCGCACCGCGAGATCCGGGGTGACATAGCGGACATGGTTGCTGCCCCAGGTCACGCCCGGCCGTTGGCTGCCGTAACTGCAGGATGGCCGCAGGCGCAGCGTGATGCGTGGAGAACCGGCCAGACGCTTCATCTTGCGCATCAGCATCATGGGCCTGAAGATGCGGCCATGCTGGTGAAAGCGCGGCGCAAAATCGGTCACTTCGATACAGCCGCCGTGCTGGTCATACAGCCGCGTGACCAGCACGGCGGTATTTTCCAGATACTGTTGTTCCGCACGGGCGAAGTCGATCACGTCGATGGCGAAGAAGCCAAAGTCATCTGTGTCGCGGCGCTCACGCAGCAAGGAACAAAAGAACGGGTCGCCATCGAAACGCGGCAGGCATCCCCAGACCATCTCGGCGCGTTCATCGATCAAGACGCCCAGCGTGCAATTACCAATCAATCCAAGATCAAGACTGCTCATAAACCAAATCCTCTTTAGCAAAATCCCTGGCCAGCCAGGCGCGCACGGCAACCACGTCCGGCAGCCGCCAGCGCGCGCAGGTTCTCCCCTTGCCGACTTTGACCGAATGACCGCCCAGCCGGTTAACCCGATCAAAGCCATGCTCATCGGTCACATCGTCCCCGATGAAAACCGGCTGCCGCCCGCGAAAAGGTGCTTGTTCCATGAATTCGGCGATGACTGTGCCCTTGTCGTGAACAGCGGGCTTGAGCTCCAGAACATACCTGCCTTTTTGCAATGTCAGAGGCAAATCACTTGCCGCCAGCCATTGTTTGACCTGACGATGAATATAGCTCGCCAACTGCGGCGCCTTGCGGTAATGAATGGCAATAGCGAGCCCCTTGTCTTCCAGCAATAATCCATCATGGCGTAAAACCAGGTCGGACAAGCGGCGCTTGAGTTCGTTCAATGCGCTGGAAGGCGCATCGACGTGCACCCGCACGCGGCCTTGGGCATCGCGCAATTCCAGTCCATGCTGGCCGGCAATCGGGATGCGCATGCCGCCCAGTCGCCTGTCGAGATCAGCTAGCGCCCGGCCACTCACCAGCGCGAGCGCCCCGCCGCACGCACGATATAAGCGCATGATCAGGCCAAGCAAAACATCATCGACGTGAATGGCGTCCGGGCTATCCGCAAAAGCGATCAGCGTTCCATCAACGTCCAGAAAATAGGCCCAACCGGCTTGTGCCCGGGGTGGTGCGCTATGTTTTTGTTTCGTCATCCGCTCGCTTATCCTTCGGAAACCTCGTCGCGGGTCGATTCTGACCGTTTCAGCACCCGACGCCGCCGCATGCCGGCCGCATCCAGCAGCATGCGTCCGGCCCACCGATAGATATTGAATTCCCGCACCAGCGCGCGCATCAGCCGCATCCGATCGCGTTGTTCCGATTCCGGCATGGTGAGCGCAAGGTGCAAGGCGGCAGCGCATTGATCCATATCGTACGGGTTGACAATCAGCGCTTCCGCCAGTTCGCTGGCGGCGCCGGTAAACTGCGAGAGGATCAGCACGCCGCGTTCATCATCATGCGCGGCGATAAATTCCTTGGCGACCAGATTCATGCCGTCATGAAGGCTGCTGACAAAACACAGATCCGCCGCCCGATAATGCGCATAGACGGATTCCGTTGCATGGTATTCAATCTTGAGCAGGATGGGCGCAGGCACACCTTGCCGTCCTGCGGTAAAGCGCTCATTGATGGCCTGCGCCAGCGCTCTGACCTGGGCTTCATAGGATTGGTATTCGTCGATTTTCGAGCGTGACGGCGCGGCAATCTGGATGAAGCTGAACCGGCCTATCCATTCGGGTTGCAGTTCCAGCAAGCGCTCCACAGCGTGGAAGCGCTCGAGGATGCCCTTGGTGTAATCAAGACGATCTACCCCGATGCCGAGCAAATGGTCCTTGGGCAGGCCGTTGGTTTGGCGCACCTCCGCGCGGCACACCGAGACGGGTTTTTCCAGGAGATCAGGGTCTGGCGGCCAGGTGATGGAAATCGGGTAGCGGTGCACCGCCGTCAGTTCGCCCCCCAGGCTGACGGTGAATGCGTCGCGATCCACCCGCGCTTCAAGCAGCCGGTCGACGGTGTCGACAAAATTATTGCAATGGGTTTGGGTGTGAAAACCGAGAATGCTGCTGCCGAGCAAGCCCGCAAGAATTTCCTCGCGCCACGGGCAAATGGAAAATGACTCCTGATTAGGCCAGGGGATGTGCCAGAAGGTAATGATCGTCGCCTCAGGCAACTCTTCGCGGATCATGCGCGGCACCAGGGCGAGGTGATAATCCTGGATCAATACGATGGGCGCTGGCGTGCCCGCTTCGTCGACGACTGCCTTGGCGAACTTGCGGTTGACGGCCACATAGTGCTTCCAGTCGGCTGAACGGAACGTCGGGCGTACGTGGGCATTATGGCAAAGCGGCCACAGGCCCTCGTTGGCAAACCCGTAGTAATAACCCGCCTCTTCCTCTGCGCTGAGCCAGATGCGGCGCAGGTTGTAGCTTGGCTTGTCCGGCGGCACACGCACGCGGTCCTGCGCATCCACTACCTCCCGGTCCGCCGAGCCGCCACCATGGGCAATCCAGGTGCCGGAACAGGCGCGCATGATTGGCTCAAGCGCGGTCACCAAGCCACTGGCCGGACGTTGCACCTCGATCTGCTCGCCGCGCCGTTCATGGATATAAGGCTCGCGGTTGGAAACGACAATGACATTCTCGCCGCGCAGTTCACCATGGAGGATGGCGCGCAGGCTGTCCGGCGTCCAGCTGATTTGGCTTTCGTCGCGTGAGCGCACTTCCAGCTCAAGTTCCTGCACCAGTTTCTGCAAATCCCGTGCGATGGGACGCAGTTCCGGCGGCGCTTTTGGGGAGGTATCAGGCCGCCGCAAAAGGCCTTCGCCACGCATCAAGGCGCGCATGCCCTGCACCCAGCCGCGCCAGGAAAGCTGTGCAATGACCACCGTAAGCAGTGAGATAACCACTGCCAAGCCGGCGAAAAAGTAAAACAGGTAACGTCGGGTTTCTTCGCTGCGCCGTTCCACAAAGCTCATGTCCTGTACCAGAACCAGCTGGCCCTCCGGGGCATTAGCGCTGGTCAAGGGTTTCACTGTGACATGCAGCAGGCCTTGCGCTTGTGGCAGAAGATGGTTGGTGGAGCGATTGAAGCGTTCAAGGTTATTGCACTGTATTTCCGGCGGCAATGGCAATAGCCTGGATGCGATGGGCACGCTTGTGGGCGACGGGCAGTAAGC
>DMQT01000277.1:0-1350 GCA_003455595.1 Betaproteobacteria bacterium | reverse complement strand
CCAGTTGCTCCAACAACGGCTCCTGGATGGTATTGGCAACCAACGTGGCGCGCATCTCCAGGTCGCGCACGAACCAGCTCAAGGTCAGTTGGTCGGCGAAAGGCACGACTGCATAGGCAATACCAATCAAGATCAGTATCAAGGGCAGAACAAAACGTAGAGAGAGTTTCATTGAGGTGTTTTCTCCAAGTTATAAGAACGGTTGTAGCGTGCACCAATGCAATGCACTGCTGGCAGCTAAAAAGTCAAAGGATTTTCACCCTCAAGCAAATAAACCTACGCTACCAATGCCTTCCACTTTCTGTTGCAAGCTCAAGCTGGAGGCTTGTGCCAATACCAGCGGGTGTGGGCTGGCAAGGAAAGAAAAAACCTAAAGAAAGGCAGTGAGAATGCGGTTAGCGATGGGAGAGCCTGACCATCAACCTGCGGAAACCGCTTGTTGCCACCTGTACGTGGCATGTTGATCAATTATTGAAGCTTTTAATAATAACGTATTTTCCATAGTCATGTTGTTAGCAAAATCTCATTATGCCCGTAGTGTAATCAGGCCATCTTGATGATTCAGCATACAGATTGCGTCTGTAGTTTTGTCATTGGCAGTGTGGGGCGCATGCCGACTGGTTGCTCGCCAGAAAGTCGGCGTTGGCGAGACGGCGCGCAGCAGGTCAACTTCTCGGGCTGCACATATTTTTGCATACCAGCGCAAGCCTTCGCTTTCGCCTGCGCCATGTGCTCCGGTAGAATGGCCGCTCGATATCCTTCGAGCGAGATAGCCTCCCGGTTTTTCTTTCTCGTGCCTATGTTCGATACCCTTTCCCTTTCCAGCATTGATGCTTCTTCGCTCTGGCTTGCGCTGGTGGTGGGCCTTCGTTTGCCGCTTTCCACGTCTGGCGCGCCGGGGCTATGATGCGGCGAGGTTGGTTGCCGTGCGTAGTGGCGGTCATCCCGATTTACGCAATGGAGAAAATGTAATGCCGATTTTTTTAGTGTTGACCCTGCTGTTCCCGGGCAGCGCTTTTGCCGCAGGTGCAGCCAGTTCGCCTGCGGGTGAAAACCTGTTGTGGCTGGCATTGATCCTGATGAGTGCGCGGCTGTTTGCGCCCCTGGCGCAGCGCATTGGATTTCCCGCCGTACTGGGCGAATTGCTGTTGGGCGTGGTGCTGGGCAATTTATCCTTGCTCGGCATCTCATTTTTCAGCGGTGTGTCGCAGGATCCCATCATCGCCTTTATTGCGGAAATGGGCGTGCTGATCTTGCTGTTGCAGATTGGGTTGGAGACGCAGCTAAAAGATTTGGTTGCCGTTGGTCCGCGTGCTTTGGCGGTGGGTGTTATTGGCATCGTCATGCCCT
>DMQT01000177.1:6869-7929 GCA_003455595.1 Betaproteobacteria bacterium | reverse complement strand
ACAGCAACACACAGTAGGCGCCTATCACAGACCATGGAAATAATTCAGTTTCCAAATAAAACGTGCACTTTGTCGGTGTCGCTTGCCGTACAAGTGTACTGTCTGCGCTCCGCCTTCGCGTTCACATTTGATTTGAAAACGGAATAAGATAATGAAACTCGCACNNGGGCGGCAGCGCAGCCCGGCCTACGTCGCGCAAGTAACGCGGGTGTGGCGCGATGCGATTGATGCCTGCCGGCGCGAGCCGCACAACTATGTTGTGAAAGCGGCATGGATGGCCGAACTGAATAAAGTGGCCGAAGGACAGCAACACACACTGGGCGCCTATCACAGGCCATGGAAATAACATGATGAAACTCGCACTGGGGCCGGTTTTATATTATTGGGCACGCGATACGCTGCTGGATTTTTACGAGGAAATTGCCGCCACGCCGGTGGATATCGTGTATCTGGGCGAAACCGTGTGCTCCCGGCGCCACAACCTGCGCTTGCAGGATTGGCTGGACGTTGCCGCGAAGCTGGCTGACGCGGGCAAGCAGGTGGTGCTTTCCACGCAGGTGTTGATTGAATCCGAATCGGACCTGAAAAGCCTGCGCAACATTGCGGATAACGGCAGCTTTATGGTGGAAGCAAACGACATGGGCGCGGTACACCTGCTGGCCGGCAAGATGCCGTTTGTCGCCGGGCCGCATCTCAATGTTTACAATGACCGCAGCCTGAGTCTCCTGGCCACGCTGGGCGCACAGCGCTGGGTAACGCCGCCGGAAATGTCGGGCGCCATGCTCGCCCCGATACAGCGCATGCGCCCTGCCGGGATGGAAACGGAAGTATTCGTTTACGGCAGATTGCCGCTGGCTTTTTCGGCACGCTGTTTTACCGCGCGCGCCCATAACCTGCCCAAGGATGATTGCCAGTTCCGCTGCCTGGATTATCCCAATGGGCTATCCATGCGCACTCGCGAAGACCAGCCTTTTCTGGTGTTGAACGGCATTCAGACGCAATCCGCGCGCACCTATAACCTGATCGGCGAGCTGGATACCCTACGCAGCATGGGCGTGGA
>DMQT01000177.1:0-6789 GCA_003455595.1 Betaproteobacteria bacterium | reverse complement strand
TGCATGGATCAGCCATGCACGCCACACAGCGCATTGCTGCAAATGGATAAACTCATGCCGGATGGCATGTGCGACGGTTACTGGCGAGGTAGCGCCGGGCTGGAGCAGAGTCATATATCGAGCAAAATATGAGCACCGCGATGGAGCAGGGCGAACGATTCAATAGCTACAGCCATCTAATAGGCGCGGCGCTTGCGGCTGGCGGTGCGGCTGTGCTCATCGTGCTGGCAGCGGGACAGGGCAATCCGTGGAAGATCGTCAGCTTCAGCGTTTATGGCGCGATGCTGCTGTTGCTGTATCTGTTTTCCACCCTGTATCACAGCTTGCGCGGCAGAGCCAAGGACGTGTTTCGCAAGCTGGATCACTATGCGATCTACTTGTTGATTGCCGGCACCTACACGCCGTTTACCCTGGTCACGCTGCAAGGGGCTTGGAGATGGTCGCTGTTTGGCGTGATCTGGGGCATGGCGGTGCTGGGAATTGTGGTGGATTCATTGCCCTGGGATAAGCGCAGAATCCTGCCGGTGGCGATTTATCTTGCCATGGGATGGCTCGCCTTGATCGCCCTGAAGCCATTGTTGAATGTCTTGCCACTTGCCGGCTTTGCGTGGCTGCTGGCGGGCGGTGTGTTCTACACCGTGGGCATAGGTTTTTACGCGCTGGAACGGTGGATAAAGCATGGACACGGTATCTGGCATTTGTTCGTGCTGGCCGGGAGTGCCTGCCATTATTTCGCCATACTTTTCTATGTAGCATGAAAGCGATTGAACTTCCTATGATTATGGTACTGGACAGCGGCTTGCAGAGCGGGCCCGCAAATAACGCTATCGACCGGCATTACCTGGATTTGCATGCGCAAGGCGCTTGCCCGGATCAGTTGCGGTTTTACCGTAGCTTGCCGAGCGCGAGTGTAGGGCGCCACCAGATTATCGACCGTGAGCTGCGCATCGATTACTGTCGCAGCAATAACATTGCGCTGGTGCGGCGGCTCACCGGCGGCGGCGCGATTTATCTGGATCCCCGGCAATTGGGCTGGTCGCTGATTCTGAAGCGGCCACACGCCTGGCGTCAGCTTGGTCTTGAACAATTGCTTGCGCTGTTTTCCAGAGCATTGTCGGAAGGATTGAAGCGCCTGGGCATTAGTGCGCGCTACTCCTATCCGAACGACCTGGAAATCGAGGGGCGCAAAATCGCCACCCTGTTTGCCGCCTGCGAAGCAGAATCCTTGCTGTTGCAAGGCACATTGCTGCTGGATGCGGATATTCGAACCATGCTCGAAGCACTGCGCGTGCCCACCGAGAAATTGTCCCCTGACGGGCTGTCCGCTGCGCGTGAACGCTTGATCACCGTCAAGGAGTGTTTGGGGAAAATTCCTGATTTGGAAAAAATCCAGGCGGCCATAATCCACGGCTTATCGACGGGGCTGAGACTGCAATTCGGCGGCAGGACGAAGGGCAGCGGGGCGCACATACCGCAATGCGACGCTCTGGCAGAGGAAAGTGCCGCAGCCCATCAGCTTGATTGGCGGGAAGACCGAACCTCCGCACTGGAATCGCTGTGGAAAACGCCGGGTGGAACACTGCGCGCGCGCGCCGTTTTTGATGGCGAAGGCAAGCGGATTGAATGGATAGAAATTGGCGGTGATAGCCACCTTGATCCCGGCGATTTGTTGTGCAAATTACAGCGTGCGCTGCAAGGTTTGCCGATAGAGCATACGCACCAGCGCATCATGGATTTTTTTCGCGAGAACGGTGTGGATACGCTGGGGTTTGGCGCGCAAGATGTGGCGCGGCTATTACATATCCTGCTGGACAAGCTGTCCCTGCACCGCGACGTGCAACTCAGCAGCAAGCAGCTTAATGCCCTGATGATATACAGCCCGCAAGCAGCAAGCGCGCGGCAGATTTTGAGCCAGGCCAGCGTCATGCTGGTGCCGTACTGCGCAAAACCGGCTTGGTGCAAGTGGCGTACACGCGACGGCTGCACCGAATGCGGGCTGTGCGAGGTCGGGGAGGCTTATCGCTTGGCGCGGGAGCGTGGCATGCAGGTGACCACAGTTACCCATTATGAGCATCTTGTAGCAACGCTTTCTGATATGAAAGCACGTGACGTCGCGGCCTACATCGGCATGTGTTGCAGCAGTTTTTTTATCAAGCGTCACCGTGCATTTCTACAGGCGGGCATGCCCGCGCTGCTGATGGATATCAGCGGTTCAAACTGCTACGAGTTAAAACAGGAAGAACTGGCCTATGCCGGCCAGTTTCAGGCACAGGCGTATCTGGATACGGAAGTATTGCATCAGGTGATTAAATTCGTGCCCCGCACGGGGTGAAAGGGTGAGGCGACGGCCAACATGAAACAACAAAATTCTGTTTTACCCGCAGCGATTGCCGACGCGCTTGCGCTGCTGCCGCCTGCACCGCACTCGGTATTGCTGGCGGCGGCCCTGAATCGGGTGCTGGGGCGCAGCATCCAGCCGAAACAGCTGTTGCCGTTGCAGGATAAATCGGTGTGCATCCGGGTGACAGACGCCAGGCTGTCTTTCTTTCTCGGCGCCGATCATCGCGGCTTTGTCGCGCGGCGCTTCAGCCAGACACCGGATTTAACTATCGGCGCATGTTCGCGCGATTTTCTCAGGCTGGCCTTGCGCGAGGAAGACCCCGACACGCTTTTCTTCGGACGGCGCCTGTACATGGAAGGCGACACCGAGCTTGGCTTGCTGATCAAAAATATCCTGGATTCGGTGGAGACATCGCAGTTATTCATCATGCGTTTTTTGCCGGATACATTGCGGGCAAAAATCAGGGCGGAATTACTATCATGAATACACAGGAAACCATGGTCGATTTATGCACTGTCGCGGCGAGCAGGCTGCAAACCGCCGCGCTGCATGTCGTCAGGCAGTTGCAACGAGGTGAAACCGTGCATTTGCTGCTCCAGGAAGAGCCGTCGCTGATGCTGCAAAGTCTGAACCTGCAATTGCGCCATATGCTGAGTTGGCAGATCAGCGTAGAAGAAATGGGCAAGTGGCGGGTGCTGATTCGCCATCGTGAGGATGTCGCGCCGCGCGATCTGATGGACATACTCAGCCGCGACCACCAGCGGCTGGACGAATTGTTCGGTTTGTCGCTGCAACGGGTGAATGCGGGCAAGGTATGCGAAGCGGCGCCGTTTGTCATGGAATTCGCAGCCGGTTTGAAACGCCATATTCAGATCGAAAACGACATTCTGGCACCCAGTTTCCGTATCCCCGATCCCGAACCGGTTGCCATCATGCTGCACGAGCATGACGATATTCTTGTCCAGACGGCGAATATCGAATCCCTGTTTGCGGGTGAGGAACCGGTACAAGCCTGGGAAGTATCGCCATTCCTGGCGATTCTGTCCGGCGTGATGGCCAAACATGAACACCGCGAAGAACAGAATCTGTTTCCGCAATGGGACATCGCCTTGCGCATGGCGGCATCGGAGGACAGGCAGGCGCTGCTGACGCGCGTACAGCAAATATTGTCAAACATGCAGCAATAACCGGCATCTTGGTGTGGAGTTTTTTTAAAAATTTACCGGCTGCCCCGCCTCGCACTTGCGTCTCAGGCTGAATGAAATAACGGCGCCAATTTAAAGCCATCATGGTCTTGACATAACCACAATATGGCGTATGTTTACTTAACGACAACACAACATATTGTGTTGTCGTGGTGTTTGTAAATACCGTACGCGGCGTATTGTGCAACCGGCTATGCAAAGGAGAAATCATGGCAAGCCATGTAGCAGAACATCCGGGCAGTGTGCTCGTTTCCTTACCCTCCGCAGTCATCAAGCGCGATGGCACCCGCGCAGCCTTCGATGCCGACAAGATTCGCTCCGCCATCCAGCGGGCCGGCCAGGCCAGCGGCGAATTCGACGCCAGCGAAGCAGGGCTGCTTACCGCCCAGGTGGTCAAGGTGCTGATCCACAAATTCCGCAGCGATTCGCCGGCCATCGAAAGCGTTCAGGACGTGGTGGAACAGGTGCTGATTTCCGCCAATCATCTCAATACCGCACGCGCCTATATCGTCTACCGCGAGCAACACAAGAAACTGCGCCAGGATCGCAACACCCTGGTGGATGTGGCAACTTCCATCAACGAATACCTGGAGCAGCAGGACTGGCGCGTGAATGCCAATGCCAATCAGGGCTATAGCCTGGGCGGGCTGATTCTCAATGTGTCGGGCAAGGTGGTGGCCAATTACTGGTTGAGCCACGTTTACCCGCCGGAGGTGGGGCAGGCGCACCGCGACGGCGACATTCACGTACACGACCTGGACATGCTGGCCGGCTACTGCGCCGGCTGGTCGCTGCGCACCCTGCTCAACGAGGGCCTCAACGGCGTGCCCGGCAAGGTGGAGGCGGGGCCGCCCAAGCACATGTCGAGCGCGGTGGGGCAGATCGTCAACTTTCTCGGCACCCTGCAAAACGAATGGGCTGGCGCCCAGGCATTCAGCTCCTTCGACACTTACATGGCGCCGTTTATCCGCAACGACAATCTGCCCTATGACGAGGTCAAGCAGTGCATCCAGGAGCTGATCTACAACCTCAACGTGCCGTCGCGCTGGGGCACGCAGACGCCGTTCACCAACCTCACCTTCGACTGGACCTGCCCGGACGACCTCAAGCAGCAGGTGCCCGTCATCGGCGGCCGCGAGATGTCCTTTGCCTACGGTGACCTCCAGGTCGAGATGGACATGATCAACCGCGCCTACATCGAGGTAATGACCACCGGCGATGCCAAGGGACGGGTGTTCACTTTCCCAATCCCCACCTACAACATCACGCCCGAGTTTCCGTGGGACAGCGAGAATGCCGAACTGCTGTTCGAAATGACAGCGAAATACGGCCTGCCGTATTTCCAGAACTTCATCAATTCGGAGCTCAAGCCGAACATGGTGCGCTCCATGTGCTGCCGCCTGCAGCTCGACCTGCGCGAACTGCTCAAGCGCGGCAACGGCCTGTTTGGTAGCGCCGAGCAGACCGGCTCGATAGGCGTAGTCACTATCAATTGCGCCCGCCTGGGTTATCTCCATAAAGGCGACGAAGCGGCTCTGCATGCCCGTCTCGACGAGCTGCTGGAAATCGGCAAGAACAGCCTGGAAATCAAGCGCAAGGTGATCCAGCGCCACATGGATGCCGGCCTGTTTCCCTATACCAAACGCTACCTGGGCACGCTGCGCAACCATTTCTCCACCCTCGGGGTGAACGGCATCAACGAGATGATCCGCAATTTCAGCGACGATGCCCACGACATCACCAGCGACTGGGGGCACCAGTTCGCGCTGCGCCTGCTCGATCACGTGCGCGCCCGGATGCTGGTCTTCCAGGATGAGACCGGCCACATGTACAACCTGGAGGCAACGCCGGCGGAAGGCACTACCTACCGCTTTGCCAAGGAAGACCGCAAGCGCTTCCCGGACATCCTCCAGGCGGGGAAGAAGGACATGCCTTATTACACCAATTCCTCGCAACTGCCGGTGGGGTTTACCGACGATCCGTTCGAGGCGCTGGAACGGCAGGAGGCATTGCAGAAGAAATACACCGGCGGCACTGTGCTGCATCTGTACATGACGGAACGCCTGTCCAGCGCCCAGGCCTGCAAGACCTTGGTAAAACGCTCGCTGGAGCGCTTCGGACTGCCCTACATTACGGTGACGCCGACTTTCTCGATTTGCCCGAAGCACGGTTATCTGGAAGGCGAATACAAGTTCTGCCCGAAATGCGATCAGGAAAAGATCGCGGAAAAACAGCGCTGCATGGCAGCGTGATTGCAAACAACCAGACCAGAAAAGGAACGCATCATGATCGATCTATCCAGTCAGCCCATACTGAACGCCGACACCTTTGTTTTGCCGGATGAGGAACGCCAGCCCTGCGAAGTATGGACGCGGGTGATGGGATACCACCGCCCGGTGGCGTCCTTCAATATTGGCAAGAAGGGCGAGCACCACGAGCGCAAATTTTTCCAGGAGCGCTGCGCCCAACTGGAGCACTAACCGCCATGCTGCGTATTGGCGGTCTCACGCCTTATTCCGCCACCGATTATCCGGGCTGTTTTTCGGCGGTGGTGTTCTGCCAGGGCTGCCCATGGCACTGCCATTATTGTCACAATCCGCATCTGCTGCCGGCGGGCGCACCCCCGGTCATGGCGTGGGACGAGGTGGTGGATTTTCTTGGCCGGCGGCGTGGTCTGCTGGACGCCGTTGTGTTCAGCGGCGGCGAGCCGACGCTGCAGACGGGGCTGGCCGAAGCGGCGCGTGCGGTGAAGGCACTGGGTTTCAAGGTGGGTTTGCATACAGCCGGTATGTACCCGGAGCGGCTGCGCGAACTGCTCCCGCTGTTCGATTGGGTGGGCATGGATATCAAGGCGCCGTTTGCCGATTATGAGCAGATCACCGGTGTAGCAGGCAGTGGTGCGAAAGCCAGGATCAGTGCACGCTGGATTCTGGATAGCGGCGTCGATTACGAGTTTCGCACCACGGTGCATTCAGCCTTGCTGGGCCGGGATGCGCTGGCAGCATTGGGCCGCGAACTGGTCGCAATGGGTGCGCAGCATTACGTACTGCAGGAATTCAGGCAGCAGGGATGTGCCGAGCCCTTGCCCCCGACCGTTCCAGCCTACCTGCGCTGCGGCACGGTGGAACGCATGAGCCGGCAATTCCGGCGATTTTCCGTGCGCAGCGCTTAGCCGGGATTGCATCAGTTTGCGTACTGTTGCCATGTTGTCCACCTTCACCAGTGTGAATGAATTGTGAACAG
>DMQT01000300.1 GCA_003455595.1 Betaproteobacteria bacterium | reverse complement strand
TGAGCGCTACAAGGACTTCCCCTCGCTGGCGCGCGACCGGCTGGTGAATGTGCGCGGCGATTATCAGTTGAACGACACCGACGCATTGAGCGCGCAACTGGGCTACAGCGAAGGCAAGTGGTTAAAAGGCACTCCCGGCGATTTTACCTACCCCACCCACGATCAGACGTCGGTCAGCGATTTTGTGCAGCTACATTTTCGCCGCGCGCAGGATGCCAACCGCGAGTGGTCGTTGCAATTCAACCATTCGCATAACAAGGTGAGTGAAGCATGGAATGTTTTCCTTGGGCCATCAACCCTCGGCTTTTTTCTGCCCCCACCCTTGCCCCCCACACTCAACTATCCAGCCGATCTCAACTACGAAGCCTGGCGCGACAGCCTGGAATACCAGATGATCGCGAATCCGCACGACGATGTGCGGCTGGTATGGGGTGCCGAGCTGCGCCGCGACCAGGTTGTGTCGAGCAGCTATCTGGGCGCAGGCAAAACCTTGGGCGGCAATTTGTATCGCGTGTTTGCCAACGGTGAATGGCGCGCCACGCCGAAGTGGCTGGTGCAATCCGGCGCCATGCTGGAAAAACAGTATTACAGCGGCACCACGCTGTCGCCGCGTCTGGCGGTCAATTATCTGATCACGCCCGACCATGCGCTGCGTGCCAGCATCAGCCGGGGCTTTCGCTCGCCCACGCCGGTCGAGCAGGGGGCGGATTTCAAGTACGCCTACAATGGCTATCTGCTCAACCAGGTCAACCAGAATAGCGGTGGCTTGCAGCCGGAGCGCGTGCTGTCGCGTGAAATCGGCTATGTCGGGGATTTTCGCGCGCAGCGCTTGACGCTGGATGCGCGCCTGTTTCACGATCAGTACAGCAATCTGATCGGGCAGATCACGCAGTTTTTTCCACCTGGCACCGAGCTGCTTGACCCGGTCAACGGCTATACCAGCGCACGCAACCTGCGCAGCGCGACCCTCAACGGGGCAGAGTTCCAGTTGCGCTGGCGACCTATCCAGGGCAGTTTGATTATATTGAACCAGGCCTGGACCACGGCGCATTCCGACGATGCAGATACCCGTCATTCGGTGCCACACTGGCAGACCAGCGTATTGGTCAGCCAGGAATTCAGGGGCGGCTATCAGGCAAGTGCGGGCTATTACCAGGAAGCGGCAATGACCTGGCTGGGTGAAGGTGACCCGGTAAAACGCTACGAGCGGATTGACGCGCGTCTGGCCAAACGCTGGCGCGATGGCGCACGTGACGCTGAAATCGCGCTGGTGGGGCAGGCGCTGAATGGTAGTTACAGTGAATTCCGGCCGGAATACCGTTTTGACCGGCGTACTTTCGTGACGCTGACAGTAGGGTGGTAACGTGAAAATCCTTCTCGCTGATGACCACGCGCTGTTCCGTGAGGGCACGCGTTATCTGTTGCGGCAACTGGACGAGGCGGTGCAGGTGCTGGAAGCCGACAGCTGCCGCGCTGCGATTGACCATGCCCACGCCCACGACGACATCGACCTGGCGCTGCTGGATTTGCACATGCCGGGCATGGACGGTATTGATTGCGTGGTGCAGTTTCAGCATGCCCACCCGGCTGTGCCGGTGGTGGTGTTGTCCGGCTCTGAATCGCGCTTGAGCGTGCAGGCCGTGCTGGATGTGGGGGCGCTGGGCTATATCCCAAAATCTTCCTCCAGTCAGGTGATGCTGTCGGCGATCCGGCTGGTATTGTCAGGCGGCGTGTATTTGCCGCCGCTGTTGTTGAATCAGGAAACCTTGCTGGTGGATGGGGTGGCCGACGCGCCGCCGCCATGCTGTTTGACCGAGCGTCAGATGGACGTGCTGCGGTTGCTTGCCGCAGGCAAACCCAACAAGCTCATCGCGCGCGAGTTGGGGCTGGGCGAGGGCACGATCAAAGTCCACCTGGCGGGTATCTTTCGCGCCTTCGCTGTGAATAACCGCACCGAAGCGGTGATGGCCGCGCAGCGGCGCAAGCTCCTTTAACGAGCCGCATGACGCACCTGAGTCTGCGCGCGCGGGTGATGTGGCTGGGCATACTGCCCGCACTGCTGATTGCGCTGAGCTTGGGTGCCTACTTCAGCCACCAGCGCGTCGCCGATGCCGAGCAGGCGATGCAGGCACGTGGTCAGGCGTTGGCACGCCAGCTGGCGGTGGCAATTCAGTTCGATATGGCGGGGCGGGATCAGTCGCGTCTGCGCGCATTGCTACAGGCAGTGCAGGCCGAGTCGGATGTAGGTTTTGTGGCGGTGGTCAATGCACAGCGCCAGCTGCTGGTCACGGTGGGTAACGTGCCCAAGACGCCGTTCGACCCCGCCGCGTTGAATCCGGTCGCGGGCGTATGGCTGTTTGCCGCGCCATTGTCGTCGGCAGCGGGCAACGGTTGGGTCTGGCTGGGGATAGCCCAATCCCAGCTCAATACACAGCGTCACGGCGTATGGTTGGCTGGCGCGACCGTCAGTCTGCTCGGGCTGCTGTTCAGTATCATCCTCGCGCTGCGTTTGTCCAACACCATACTGCATCCGGTGCGGCGCATGCTGGCGGTCGTGCACGAGATCGGCAGTGGCGCTTTGCATGCACGCGTGACCGGGCATGGCGCGGGCGAGCTGGGTGCACTGCAAGCGGGCATCAATCAGATGGCCGAATCCTTGAGTCGCTCGCGCAACGAGTTGCAGCAACGCGTGCGTGAAGCCACCGCCGATATGGCGGCGCAAAAAGAAGCGGCTGAGCGTGCCAATATCGCCAAATCCCACTTCCTGGCTGTTGCCAGCCACGATCTGCGCCAGCCCATGCATGCCATGGGGCTGTTTCTGGCAGCACTCAAAGAGCAGGTGGTCGCGCCCGACGCGCTGCGTATTGTGGAAAACATCGAGGCATCGGTCGCAGCCATGTCAGGGCTATTCAATGCACTGCTGGATATTTCCCGGCTTGATGCAGGCGTCATCGAGGTGCAGGCGCGCGTGTTTCCCGCCAACCGCCTGCTCGATCATATCCGCACTGCCTTTACCGCACAGGCCGAAGCCAAGGGACTGAAGCTGCTGGTGGTGCCGAGTCGCCTATTGCTGCACAGCGACCCGCTGCTGCTGGAACGCATAGTTTTCAATCTGGTGAGCAATGCGCTGCGTTACACCGAGCGCGGCGGCGTGGTGGTGGGCTGCCGCTGGCGTGCAGGCCGGATTTGCATCGAGGTGTGGGACAGCGGCTGTGGCATTGCCACCGATAAACAGCGCGCGGTATTCCAGGAGTTCGTTCAGTTGCACAATCCGGAACGCGACCGCGACAAAGAACTTGGATTGGGGCTGGCCATCGTCGAGCGCCTGGCGCAGTTGCTCGCGTGCCAAGTTAGCCTGCGTTCGCAACTCGGGCGCGGCTCGATATTCGGCATGCAGGTACCGCGTGCAGCAGCAGGCGCCGTTGCCGAGGAGCAGCGTGAAGTCGGCCGCGCCACCTTGTCGGGTCAATTGCGCGGCGTGGTGGCGGTGGTGGACGATGACGAAGCCATCCTCGCCGGTATGTGCACGCTGTTGACCGGCTGGGGGCTGACGGTGGTGACGGCGCGCGGTAGCGCCGAGCTGATGCCGCAACTCGCTGTGCCCCCCGACGTGCTGCTGTGCGATTTCCGTCTGCGCGATGGGGTCAGCGGCCTGGATGTGATCGCAACGCTGCGCCAGCGTTTTAACCAGGCCATTGCGGTGGTGCTGATTACCGGCGACACTGCCACCGATGCGGTGCGCGAAATCAAGGCGAGCGGCCATCCCTTGCTGCACAAACCCTTGCGCCCAGCCAAGCTGCGTACCCTGCTGTCGAAAATGCTGCCGCACGTGTAAGTTGAAATATCATGCATTGACAATTAATGCCTAGGCACTAATATGGAAACTGTTCTGTTTCCAAAGCAAGGCGGTTCGCAGTGCAAGATATTCAGCCCGGTTTTTATGATGCGGAAAATTACACGCCGGAAGAGTCTGTCAGTTATCTGATGAAAGGCGCGTTGCAGGCCTTTTACAAAAGTGCCGACAATGAAATGCAGCGCTTCGACCTGACTGGCAAACAGTGGGCGCCCTTGCTGTTAATCGCCAAAGGCTGTTGCGACACGGTGGCGAGCTGTGCGCGTGCGAGTTATAGCGACAGCGGCGCGATGACGCGCATGCTCGATCGCCTCGAAGCCAAAGGCTTGCTGCGCCGCGTGCGCAGTGTGGCGGATCGGCGTGTGGTGAATCTCGAACTGACCGATGCCGGGCGTGCCATTTCCCAGCAAATACCGTTGCACCTGGTCAAGGTGTTGAATCAGCACCTGCGCGGTTTCGATGCGGCTGAATTAACCCAGCTGAAAGCCTTGCTGCGACGTTTTGCCGCCAACGGTGGCGACGCCAGCATGGCGGCGATGCTGACAGCATGAGCACGCCAGGGAGCGCGTATGCCGTGCGCGGCGTCGGGCTGGCACTGATCACGCTGGCCTTGGGCGGTTGCGCCAGTTTTGCCGGCATACACACCGAATCCAGCCTGTTGTATCCCAAGCAAGTTGTGCAAAATAGCATTGAGGTCGTGGCACTGTTTCCGCAACAGGCATGGTGGCAGGCGTATCACGATGCCCAACTGGATACGTTGATGCGCCAGGCGCTGGCCGGTAGCCCAAGCGTCAAAATCGCGCTCAGCCGTGTGCGGCGTGCGCAAGCCGCTGCGGCCGAAGCCGACAGCGTGCGCTATCCGCAGCTGGGGGCTGCCGCCAGCGTGACGCGCGAACGTCTGAGCGAAAACGATATTTATCCGCCGCCGCTGGGTGGTGCCGTGGTCGACAGCGCAACGGTGCGCGCAACGGCGCAATGGCAGCTCGATCTGTTTGGTAAAAACCGCGCTACGCTGGAAGCCGCTGTCGGCCAGACGCGTGCCGCCGAAGCCGATGCCCAGGCCGCGCGGGTATTGCTCGCCAGCAGCGTGGCGCAGGGCTATTTCAACTTGGCCCGACTGCAAGCGCAGCAGCGCCTGGACGCTATTTTACTGGCGCAGCGCGAACATGCTCTGCGACTGGTCCAGCAGCGTGTCGCTGCCGGTCTCGACACCACGCTGGCGCAGCGCCAGGCGCAGGCCGAAGTGCCGCAGATCCGCGCACACAGCGCGGCACTGGATGAGCAGATTGCGCTGCAGCGCCATGCATTGGCAGCCTTGCTGGGCGCCGAGCCTGCGACAACCGCAGGGCTGCAAGTCGCGCTCCCGGCCACGCCGCTGCCGCAACCCCCGGCACACATTCCAGCTGAATTGCTCGGCCACCGTGCCGATGTGGTGGCGGCGCGCTGGCGTGTTGAAAGCGATTTGCAGGGGATCACAGCGGCCAAAGCGGCGTTTTACCCGAATATCAACCTGAGCGCGTTTATCGGCTTTGACGCCATCGGCCTGTCGAACTGGCTTACCGCAGGCAGCCGCACGCTCGGGTTGGCACCGGCCATCAGCCTGCCGATTTTTGACGCGGGACGGCTGCGTGCCCAGCTCAAAGGGCGCACGGCGCAGACCGACGAAGCAATCGAGCAGTACAACACCAGCGTGCTGGATGCGCTGCGTGAAGTGGCCGATGCGCTGTCGTCCTGGCGCGCGCTGCAAGCCCAGCTGGGTGAACAGAACGCGGTTTCCGGCGCGCTCGATAGCGCCAGCACATTGGCCTTGCAACGCTATCAGGCCGGGCTGACAAATTATCTGACGGTGCTTACGGCGCAATCCGCCGCGCTGGAACAGCAGCGCACGCTGCTCGACCTGCAGGCGCGCGCCTACACCCTGAATGTAGCCTTGATCCGCGCGCTTGGCGGCGGCTACGTTGCGCCTGCCACGACCTATTCCCTTACACGTACCGCAACAGCCGCGCAGCCAGCGGGAGAAAAACCATGAGTGTAGCCGCTTCCGATACCTCGAATACGACGCTGGCAAAACCCCGGCAGCGCAAAAAAATACTGCTGTTGCTGGTATTGGTTGTAGCGCTTGCCGCTGTCGCCTATGGCGTGTACTGGTTTATCTATGAGCGGCATTACGAATACACCGACGATGCCTATGTCGATGCCAATATCGTGCAACTGACCTCGCAGGTGGCCGGTACCGTGGTGGCGATTGCCGCCAATGAAACCGATTACGTGCGCGCCGGTGAACCACTGGTTCGGCTGGATGCCACCAACGCCCAGGTGGCGCTTGACGAGGCCGAAGCACAGCTGGCGCAAACCGTGCGGGAAGTGAGCACGCTATATGCCGACAACAGCAGCCTGGCGTCGGCAATCAGCCAGCGGCGTGCGCAGCAGGTACAAGCCAGCAGCGATCTCGCCAGCGCGCAGATGGATTTGCAGCGTCGGCTCAAACTGGTCGGCAGTGGTGCGGTATCGCAGGAAGAGGTGCAGCATGCGCAAACCGCGCTGGCCAACGCGCGCAGCCAGCTGGCGGGTGCCACCGCGCAGCTCAATGCGGCGCAGGATCAGTTGCGCGCCAACCAGGTACTCACGGCAGGTACCGATGTGCGCACGCAGCCGAAGGTGCTGGCGGCGGCGGTCAAAGTGCGGCAGGCCTGGCTCGACCTGAAACGCGGCGCGATTCTGGCACCGATAGACGGCTACGTCGGCAAGCGCAGCGTCCAGCTCGGGCAGCGCATCGCCATCGGTGCGCCGCTGCTGACCATCGTGCCGCTGCGCCAGGTGTGGGTGAGCGCCAATTTCAAGGAGGCGCAATTGCGCGACATGCGCATCGGCCAGCCGGTACANNCCGGCGCAAAATGCCACCGGCAACTGGATCAAGGTAGTGCAGCGCATTCCGGTGCGCATCGGTCTGGACGCCAACCAGGTCGACAAATACCCGCTGCGCGTGGGCATGTCGATGGAAGCCACGGTGAATGTGGCTGATACCCATGGTGCGGTGCTCGCCAGTGCCGTCACACCCGCCCGTATCAGCGCACAAACCGCGGTGTACGACACCACCGATCGCAGCGTTGAAAGCTTGATCAATCACATCATCAGCACCAACCGCATTAGCAAGTCCTCGGCTGCCGGATGAGTGCCGCCACCCCAGACGTGCCGGCCACGGCGGCACCAGAGCCGTTACATGGCGCCAAACTGGCGCTGGCGAGCACCGCGCTGGCGCTGGCGACTTTTATGAACGTACTTGACACCTCGATTGCCAATGTGTCGATTCCGGCTATCGCGGGTGACCTGGGCGTGAGCGCCAATCAAGGCACCTGGGTGATTACCTCGTTTGCCGTGGCCAACGCCATCACCATTCCACTTACCGGTTTTCTCACCCAGCGCTTTGGTGCAGTACGGCTGTTTGTGACGAGTATCGTGTTGTTCGTGATTGCCTCCTGGTTGTGCGGGCTATCGACCAGCCTGCCCATGCTGATCGTGTTTCGCGTGATTCAGGGCGCGGTGGCGGGGCCGATGATTCCGCTGTCGCAGTCCTTGTTGTTGGCGAGTTATCCCAAAGCCAAAGCCGGCACCGCACTCGCCATCTGGTCGATGACGACACTGGTGGCACCCGTAATCGGCCCGGTATTGGGCGGCTGGATTACCGACAACATTTCCTGGTCGTGGATTTTCTATATCAACATCCCGGTAGGGCTGGTGGCGGCAAGCGTGACCTGGGTAATCTACCGCAAGCGCGAAACGCCAACCCGGCGCGTGCCAATGGATTACATCGGACTGGCACTGCTGGTGGTGTGGGTGGGCGCGCTGCAAATCATGCTCGACAAGGGCAAGGAACTCGACTGGTTTGCCTCGCCGCAGATTGTCACGCTGGCCATCGTGGCGGTGATCGGTTTGATCGCATTCCTGATCTGGGAGCTGACCGACGCGCATCCGATTGTTGATCTGACCCTGTTCAAGCGGCGCAACTTCTGGTCCGGCACGCTGGCGCTGGCGGTTGCCTACGGCCTGTTTTTCGGGAACGTCGTGCTGGTGCCGCTGTGGTTACAGCAATATATGGGCTATACCGCCACCGACGCCGGCATGGTGCTGGCGCCGGTGGGCTTGCTGGCGATATTTTTCTCGCCGTGGGTGGGCAAAAACATCAACAAATACGACCCGCGCTGGTTTGCCACGCTGGCATTTTGTATTTTCGCGCTGATTTTCTGGATGCGTTCGGAGTTCACCACACAGACCGATTACTTCACCATCATGCTGCCGTCGTTGATCCAGGGCATTGCCGTGGCGGTGTTTTTCGTGCCGCTGGTGAGCCTGATTTTTTCCGGCTTGCCGCCCGAGCGCATCCCGGCGGCGTCGGGGCTGTCGAACTTTGCCCGGATTACCGCCGGTGCGATAGGCACCTCGCTGGTGACGACGCTGTGGGACGATCGCGCCATTGCGCACCACGCGGTGCTGATCGAGCATATCAACGACGCCAGCCCGGCTACCCAGGCCGCGCTCAAGACCATGACCGATGCCGGTATGAGTACGCAACAGGCGCTGGCGCAGATCAATCTGCTCATCAGCCAGCAGGCACACACGCTGGCGGCGGATGAATTGTTCCGTATTTCCGCAATCCTGTTTATCGTGTTGATCGGGTTGATCTGGCTGGCACGTCCGGTCAAAGCCGCAACCGCTGCGCCGGAAGCGGCGGCGGCACACTAAAATCCCTTACATTAGATAATCTTAATGTACAATATGCGGTTGAATTCAACCTAACCTCAGGAGTCAGATATGCCTATCTACGCCTACAAATGTGGCGCTTGCGGCGTGCAACAGGACGTGATGCAAAAAATGGCCGACGCCGAACTTACGGTGTGCCCGGCATGCGGCCAGCCTGCGTTCAGCAAACAGCTCACGGCTGCCGGTTTTCAGCTTAAAGGCAGCGGCTACTATGCTACCGATTTCAAGGGCGGCACCAGTAGCAAGCCTGCTGAACCTGCGGCACCCGCAGCGCCCGCGTGTGGCACCGGCGCTTGCCCGGCCTGCCCCTGAATACTGAGCGCGACCTGGCCTCATGAAACGTTATTTCATCACCGGCCTGCTGATCTGGGTGCCGCTGGGTATCACTTTTTGGGTACTCAACCTGATCATCGGCAGCATGGATCAGAGCCTGTTGCTGTTGCCGCAACACTGGCGTCCCGACGCCTGGTTGGGCGTGCATATACCCGGTCTGGGTACGATCCTGACGCTGCTGGTGATTTTTCTTACCGGGCTGATTACCGCCAATATCATTGGCCAGCGTCTGCTGCAATTCTGGGAAGCGCTGCTGGGGCGTATTCCGGTGGTCAAGTCGATTTATTACAGCGTCAAACAGGTGTCCGACACGCTGTTTTCCGGCAATGGCGAGGCGTTTCGCAAAGTGCTGCTGGTGCGCTATCCCCATCCGCAGGCGTGGTCGCTGGCATTTCAGACCAATATGCCGAGCGATGTGGCGCGTAGCCTGGACGGCGAGTACGTTGGCGTGTTTATTCCCACCACACCGAGTCCGGTGAACGGCTTCTACTTTTTCGTGAAAAAATCTGAAACCGTTGAGCTCACCCTCAGCGTGGATATGGCGCTTAAATACATCGTGTCGATGGGCGTGGTGTCGTCGCCAGACAAGCATCCGCTCGCCGCGCAAGCCAAAAAGTAAATCCATTATTTCTTAACCATACCTATTCCAAAGCCTATTCATGCGTACCCATTACTGTGGCTCGGTCACCCTTGACCAACTTGATCAAACCATTACCCTGTGCGGCTGGGCGCATCGTCGCCGCGACCACGGCGGGGTGATTTTCATAGACCTGCGCGACCGTGAAGGCCTGGTGCAGGTGGTGTGCGACCCGGACCGCGCCGATACTTTCAAGATTGCCGAAGAAGTGCGCAGCGAATTCGTGCTGAAAATCACCGGGCGCGTGCGCGCGCGCCCGGCAGGCACGGTTAACGCCAATTTGCCCAGCGGCGAGATCGAAGTGCTGGCGCTGGACATGGAAGTGCTCAACGCCTCGGCCACGCCGCCGTTCCAGCTCGACGACGAAAACCTGTCTGAAAACGTGCGTCTGACGCACCGCTATCTCGACCTGCGCCGTCCGGTGATGCAAAACAACATGCGCCTGCGCTATCGCGTCGCCAAGACGCTGCGCGATTATCTCGATACCAACGGTTTCATGGAAATCGAAACGCCGATGCTGACGCGCTCCACGCCGGAAGGCGCGCGTGATTACCTGGTACCGTCGCGCGTGCACGCCGGCATGTTCTACGCGCTGCCGCAGTCGCCGCAGCTGTTCAAGCAGCTGTTGATGGTGGCGGGTTTCGACCGCTATTTCCAGATTACCAAGTGCTTCCGCGACGAAGACCTGCGCGCCGATCGCCAGCCTGAATTTACCCAGGTCGATATCGAAACCTCATTCATGTCTGAAGAGGAAATCATGAATCTGGTCGAGGCCATGATTCGCGAGATGTTCAAGAAGGTGATGGATGTTGACCTGCCCAGCCCATTCCCGCGCATGCCATACAGCGAGGCGATGAACCGCTACGGCTCGGACAAGCCGGACATGCGCGTGGCGCTGGAACTAGTCGAGCTGACCGATCTGATGAAAACCGTCGATTTCAAGGTGTTCCGCGGTGCGGCCGACATGGACGGTGGCCGCGTGGCGGCGATGAAAGTGCCGGGTGGTGGCGGGATGAGCCGCAAGGAAATCGACGATTACACCGATTTCGTCAAGATTTACGGTGCCAAGGGGCTGGCCTACATCAAGGTGAACGATGTTACCCAACTCAACGAAACCGGCCTGCAATCGCCCATCGTTAAATTTCTGCCAGAGTCTGCATTGGGCGAAATCATCGCGCGTACCGGCGCGGCCAATGGCGACGTGATTTTCTTCGGCGCCGACAAAGCCAAAATCGTCAATGACGCGCTTGGCGCGCTGCGCAGCAAGGTCGGGCACGAAAAAGGCCACGCCGTGAACGCCTGGCGTCCGCTGTGGGTGGTGGATTTCCCGATGTTCGAATTCAACGAGGGCGAGAATCGCTGGGATGCGCTGCACCATCCGTTCACCGCGCCCAAGCTCGGCCATGAAGCCTTGCTCACGAGCAACCCCGGTGCCGCGCTGTCACGCGCCTATGACATGGTGCTTAACGGCTGGGAAGTCGGCGGCGGTTCGGTGCGTATCCACCAGCAAGCAGTGCAGGACGCGGTGTTCCGCGCCTTGGGCATCAGTGAGGAGGAAGCGCGTGAAAAATTCGGCTTCCTGCTCGACGCGCTGCAATTCGGCGCGCCGCCGCACGGTGGTCTGGCCTTCGGTCTGGATCGTCTGGTGGCGCTAATGGCCGGTGCTGAATCGATCCGCGACGTGATTGCTTTCCCCAAGACCCAGCGCGCCAACGACTTGATGACCCAGGCGCCCAACGTGGTGGACGAGCGCCAGTTGCGTGAACTGCATGTACGTTTGCGCAATGTGGAGCCGGTAAAAGCGTAAAGTTATGCTTTTACCGCATCCGGGTAGGGACCCGAAATGCAGTGCCTAGTTTTGCAAGGAGGCCAGCACCGACTGTTCAAAACTCTGCGCTTTTGACGAACTTGCGACGGCGCCGAGAATTTTTTTGCAGGCGCTGACTTCGGTGAGCAACTCGGTCTTGTTTTTTGCCAGTGCCAGCTTGGCGACGTGTGAAGACTTCGCCCCAAACAGCGCAATCATCATGTCAACGGCGTGGTGCTTGGCATCTTCAAAACGGTTGCCGCTGTCGGTGCTGTGATGCATGGCCTGGTTCAGCTTGTCTGCCAAGTCGTCATGCTGCGTCGCTGGATGGGTTTGGGCGGGTGCCGTTGCGATGGCCTGAACTGGGGCGGGGCTGTGCGCAGACGCTTCGCCAGTGGCGCAAATCAGGCCCAGCTTGAGCATGTCTTGCAAGGTGCCCTCGATGTCGGCAATACCGCTCATGGTGACACGCAATTGATCCACGGTGAGTTTGCCATCCAGCACAAACAGCAGTTGGCGACACCGTGGCCGAAGGCCAAGTTTGGGCGTTTGCAGTTCCTCGCGGCCAATGGTTGTACGCGTAAAACTAGTAGTAGGATTCATCTTCAGTCTCCAATATGTTTATTTTTAATAAACCCGCAGCATTAACCGAGCAAATTTAATGCCAGTGTCATTAAATTATGGGTTGTATTTTCTGCTAATCGGTCTCTAAATGGAACCACGCTACAAACACCCCATTTCTGTACTGGTTGTCATTTATACGCCGGATTTGAACGTGCTACTGCTCGAGCGCGCCGACCGCCCCGGCTGGTGGCAATCCGTGACGGGCAGCCAGGATAGCGACGAAACGCCGCAACAAATCGCACAGCGCGAGGTAGCCGAGGAAACCGGCCTTGATACGCGCCAGTTTGAGTTGCTGGACTGGCATTATCACAACATCTTCGAGATTTTCCCGCACTGGCGTCATCGCTATGCGCCGGGAGTGACTGAAAATACCGAGCACGTTTTTGGTTTGCGGGTGCCCACGCCGCTGATACCCGCATTGTCGCCTTCCGAACACTTAAGCTACCAGTGGCTGCCCGTCGAGCAGGCCGCCGAGCGCTGTTTTTCGCCCAGCAATGCGGCTGCGATTCGGCGTCTGCTTGCGCACGCGTCGCACGCCTGAGAGGATAGAGGCATGAGTACGATCCTGCGTGTTGCCAGCTACAACATCCATAAAGGCTTTTCCCATTTCAACCGGCGCATGGTGATACACGAGCTGCGTGAGCGCTTGCGTGTGCTGTCGGCCGACATCGTGTTTTTGCAGGAGGTGCAAGGCAGCCACCTTGGCCATGCCGAGCGAATTGATAACTGGCCGACGCAGTCGCAGCATGAGTTTCTGGCGGATAGCGTGTGGGGCGATTTCGCCTATGGCAAAAACGCCGTTTACGATGAAGGGCATCACGGCAACGCCATCCTGTCGCGCTATCCCATCCTGCGTTGGGAGAATCTGGATATATCTGCCCATACTTTCGAATCGCGCGGTTTGCTGCATGCCGAAATGAACGTACCCGGCATGGCGCAGGAATTGCACTGCATCTGCGTTCACCTGGGCCTGTTTGAACGCGGCCGCGCCAAGCAGATGCATCAGCTGGCCGAGCGCATCCGCAGTACCATCCCGGATGACGCGCCGCTGATCATCGCCGGGGATTTCAACGACTGGCGCATTCGCGCCGGGCAACAGCTGGCGCATGAACTGGGGCTGCATGAAGTGTTCGAGTCCGCGCATGGCAGCCCGGCGCGCAGCTTCCCCTCGGCGTTTCCGCTGTTTCATCTCGACCGCATTTATGCGCGCGGGTTTGAAGTGGCCGATGCGCAGGTGCTGCACGGCGCACAATGGCGGCGCATCTCGGATCACGCCGTATTGGTCACTACCCTGGTACACGCATGAGCGTTGACTATGTGCCCGGCAACCAGGTGCGGTTACTGGAAAACGGCGTGCAATTCTTTCCGGCACTGATTGCTGATATAGCCGCAGCGCGTACCGAAATTCACCTCGAAACCTATATTTTTCAAGATGACACTACCGGGCGGCAGGTGGCCGATGCCTTGTGTCGTGCGGCGAGTCGTGGTGTAAAAGTACGCGTACTGATAGATGGCTTTGGTTCCAAGGACCTGCCGGACAGCGTTGTTACGCAATTGCGCCACGCCGGTATCGACGTGTTGGTGTTTCGTCCCGAACGCATCGGATTCTGGCTGCGGCATCAGCACTTGCGCCGTCTGCATCGCAAGATTGCGCTGATTGACGCGCACATCGCGTTTGTCGGCGGCATCAACATCATTGACGATTTCGATATGTCGGGCCAAACCCCGCCGCGTTTCGATTACGCCGTGCGCGTGCAAGGACCGGTTCTGGACGAGGTTGTGCCGGTGGTGCATCGCCTGTGGCGCCTGGTCAAATGGACCCAAGCCCGGCGTCGAGGTAGCAGCGGGCGCGGACTGGCTGCCGACCCGCGTCCGGCAGGCACGCAGCGCGCCGCCTTCCTGGTGCGCGACAACCTGCGCCACCGGCGCGACATCGAGCAAGCCTACCTCGATGCGATTGCCGCCGCACGGGATGAAATTTTCATCGCCAACGCCTATTTTCTGCCCGGCATACGCTTCCGCCGCGCCCTGGTCGATGCTGCCCAGCGCGGCGTGCGCGTCACCTTGTTGTTGCAGGGACGCGTCGAATACCGCCTGCTGCACTACGCCACCCGCGCCTTGTACGGGCAATTGCTCGGTGCCGGGGTGAGCATATGCGAATACCACAGCAGCTTCCTGCACGCCAAAGTAGCGGTCATCGATACCCAATGGAGCACCGTAGGTTCCAGTAATATCGACCCCTTTAGTCTCTTGTTGGCGCGCGAGGCCAACATCCTCGTCGATGACACCGCCTTTGCCGCGCAGCTACGCAGCTCGCTACAGGCCGCTATCGACGCCGGTGGCCATTGCCTGCCGACCCATGGCAACGCCTATTCCTCCTGGTGGACGCGTGTGCTGGCCTGGCT
>DMQT01000100.1 GCA_003455595.1 Betaproteobacteria bacterium | reverse complement strand
TCACCAACGATGGCCGCGGCCTCGATCATGCCGCGCTGGCCAACTGGTCGGCACAGATTGCTCAATTGATCGCCATGGGCAAAGAAGTCGTGCTGGTGTCCAGCGGTGCGGTGGCTGAAGGCATGCAGCGGTTGGGCTGGAAGCAACGCCCCAGCGCCATCCATGAACTGCAGGCCGCCGCCGCAGTGGGACAAATGGGCTTGGTCCAAGCCTATGAAACCAGCTTTCGCAGCCACCAATTGCATACCGCGCAGATTCTGCTGACGCACGAAGACCTGGCGGACCGCACACGCTATCTCAACGCGCTCTCAACCTTACGCACGTTACTCACGCTTAAAGTCGTGCCCATCATCAACGAAAATGACACCGTCGCCACTGACGAAATCCGTTTTGGCGACAATGACACACTGGGCGCGCTGGTGGCGAACCTGATCGAAGCCGATGCATTGGTGATTTTGACTGATCAGGCGGGGCTTTATACCGCCGATCCACGCCATGACCCAACTGCCACGCTGGTATGCGAAGCGCAGGCCGGTGATGTCGCGCTTGAAGCCATGGCCAGTGGCGCAGGCAGCGCCATTAGCCGGGGCGGCATGCTGACCAAGATACTCGCCGCCAAACGCGCCGCCCACAGCGGTGCACACACCATCATTGCATCCGGACGCGAACCTAACGTGCTGCTGCGACTGGCAAACGGCGAAGCAATTGGCACCCAGCTGATTGCCACACGTACGCCATTGTCTTCGCGCAAAACCTGGCTGGCGGATCATTTGCAAGTGCGCGGCAAGCTGATGCTTGATGCCGGTGCAGTCAAGGCATTGCAGCATGACGGCAAAAGCCTGTTGCCCATCGGCGTAGTGGCGGTAGAAGGGGATTTTGCGCGCGGCGAAGTGGTTGCCTGCGTGTCACCTGACGGGGTCACCGTGGCACGCGGCCTGGTCAATTATGCCGCCAGCGAGACGCGCAAGATGCTGCGTCTGCCCAGCAGCCAGATTGAAGTGGCGCTGGGTTACATCGACGACGCCGAGTTGATCCACCGCGACAACCTGGTATTGCTCTAGCAGGCTACTGCAGCCCGCTGCTGTCATCCTGGCTGTGCCAGCCATTGCGGATATTTCGCAACGCTTCTTGCGGGCTGCGGACGCTAATCCCTAGCGGACAAAAATATTCGTCTGCCAGCACGCGATGGTACGAGAGCAATGAACGTACCGCAATCGGTTGCCAGCCTGAATCGTGGGCGGGCACCCATGCCTTGTCACTGCCCACCGCGTAAATCTTGCGTTCGCGTGTGGTACAACGAATACCCTCGAAACTGGTGTTGCTGGCGCCGCCCCGGGTATTCACCACCAAGGTGTAATGCACCACGCCGTCTTTGCCAATATTGATCGCATGGCTATCAACCAGGTATTGATTACCTGCAATGCCGCTGACATAAAACGGCTGCAGGTCTTGCGTGTTCGGGTAGGGTGGTAGCTTGGCCTGGAGTTCTTCCCACGGCTTGTCGTCGCCAAAGTCGATATTGACATCACCCCACTCGGCGCGCGCCAGCATGGGCAACATCAGTAAGCAAATAATCGGAAAACGCACAGTGTGACACCCTTGTTAGACGGCAAAAACGCATCATACACCGCCGCGACCACTCGCTTCAGCGATAAATATGGTCACGTGTGAAGGGATACGGCAAGCTGCCATCCGCCAGCGGTTTGCCTGCCACAATCTGGAATAGCGCCATCCAGCCACGATCGAATGCATGTGCCGAGCCCGCCATGTAGATGCGCCAGATACGGTATTTTTGTTCGCCGATCATCTGCCGCGCCACTTCACTATGCGCTTCCAGCCGAGTCACCCAGTGCCACAAGGTTTTGGCGTAATGCGGACGCAGATTCTCTGCATCGACACACTCCAACCCTTGCCGTGCCAGCGATTCGATGACGCGTGAGGCATGCACCAAATCTCCGCCGGGAAACACATAGTCGTCGATAAATTCTGCGATACCGCTGCCCAGACCCGCCGTATCCACACCAGCGGAAGTAATCCCGTGATTCATGACCAGGCCACCGGGTTTGAGCAACCTGAATATCTTGGCGAAATAGGTATCCAGATTGCCGCGCCCGACATGCTCGAACATACCTACGCTGGCGATCTTGTCGAATAGCGTGTCCTCTGGCACATCGCGGTAGTCCATTAAATGCACTGCCAGTCGGTCTTGCAGCCTGCGCGCTTTGATTTGCTCGCGCACATAATCATGCTGGTTTTGCGACAGCGTGATGCCGACTGCCCGCACGCCATAATGCTCGACCGCATGCAGCACCAGCCCGCCCCAGCCACAGCCGATATCGAGCAGGTGTTCGCCCAGCTGGAGTTGCAGTTTTTTGCAGATGTGATCGAGCTTGGCGATTTGCGCCTGCTCCAGCGTGTCGTCCAGGTGGCGGAAATAGGCGCAGGAATAGACCCGCTGCTGATCCAGCCAGAGCGCGTAAAAATCGTTTGAAACGTCGTAGTGATAGCCGATGTTCTTGCGGTCGCGGGTGCGTGTGTGACGCCACCATTTCCACGCCGCGCTGCCCTTCTTGTCTTCGGTAATGCAGTCACTTTCGACACATAGCTGCTCACCCAGGCGAATGATCTCGCGCATGTCACCGTCGAGGTCAATTTCACCCTCAACATAACAGCGGGCAAACTTGCCCAAGGTTGGCGCGGACAGCGCAGTTGCCGCCTTGAGCGAATGGAGCGACAAGCGCACCTGCTCGGGTTTTCCCAGATTCAGCGTCTCGCCATTCCAGAAATGAATGGCCAGCGGCAGAGACAAGCCGGTCATTCTGGATTTGTAACGGTTGATGATTACACTGTCCAGCATGCCGCCTCCGCTCTGCCTCTGTCTGTCGTGATTAGAACACCAGATCCGCCATTAGCGCTGTGCGCGTCGCTTCCGGTACGGTTGCCAGTTGCGCCGCATAGTTGGGATGCTGCACACCCATTGCCAGCCCAGCGCCAGTTTGCAGTGCGTCCATCATGCTGCGCGTCAGATCAAAGCGCAGAAAATGCACCGATGAGGTCTTTTCGGCGTTCTCGCGTTCCATGTCCTCATCGGCGATGGCAAACACTTTATCGAACTCGCCGACCTGCACATAAACCTGGTCTTCCACGCCCTTGAGCAGCGCCAGCATACGGCGACGCTCGGTTTCATCGGTGTACTCGATCAGCATGGTGGCCTTCCAGTTATGCCCGTCCGGGAGCAGCGGCGTATAGGCGCTGAGCTCGTCCTGAATACCTTGCTCCTCGAAGGTTTTTTCAACGCGCAGCATCTCCTGTATCTGATAGCGCAGTGTTTTTTCGTCTTCGAACATCAGGGCAATGTGTTCGCCCATATGCACCAAGCGGTTTTTCTTGTGCGCCATGGTCTCGGCACGCAAGACCGGACGCGCCTTGGTATAGGCTTCCAATGTCATCAAGCTGTCGCGGGTAATCGGTGGCATAAAATCAGTCCTCGTGTGCATGTTGACCCGCTATCGGGCCCTGTTTGAACAAACTGCTGCGCAATTCATGATCCATTCTCTGGTCATGCCGTCGTATCCATTCCAGCACCATCGCCGCGTGTTCTTTTTCCTCATCGCGGTTGTGCTCCAGAATGGCTTTCAATTCCTTATCGGTACACGCTTCCGCGCGCTGGTTGTACCAGTCCACCGCCTCCAGCTCCTCCATCAACGAAACAATGGCGCGGTGCATGTCCTGCGTTGCATCGGATAGCTTTTCCAATGATTCGTGATACCCCTCACTGCTTCCACTCATACCGCTCTCCTAAGTTATAGCCCATAAGCAATGCGCATCAAGGTAATCGGGTGTGCCTTCTCTGCGTGGCTCTCACCCATGCCATGCAAAATGTGGCGCGCAGCGATGTCGCAATCCGAACTCACATAATCCGGATCGGGCGCAGCCATTTGCTTGAATACCGGACGGCCGATTTTCATGGCGTTATCGTAGAACTCCGATTTCACGCCCCACGTGCCGTCGTGCCCCGAGCAGCGCTCGACCATGGTTACTTCTGCGCCAGCCAGCTTTAGGCTGTCACGCGTTTTATTACCAATATTCTGTACCCGCTGATGACACGGTACGTGGTATGACACCTTACCCAGCGGCTTGCTGAATACGGTTTTCAGCAAACCATCAGCGTGACGCGCCATCAGATATTCAAACGGATCCCACATCGCCGCTTTGACCGCCTGCACGTCAGCATCGTCCGGGAACATCAGTGGCAGTTCCTGCTTGAACATCAGCGTACATGACGGTACGCCAGTCAGAATCGCGTAGCCCGCGTGCGCCAGCTTGGCCAAATGTGGAATGTTGACGTTTTTCAGTTTTTCTACCGTTTCCAGGTCGCCCAATTCCAGTTTTGGCATACCGCAACACGCTTCCTTTTCCACCAGTTGCGCGGGAATTTCGTTGTGCGCCAGCACTTTGAGCAAATCGTGGCCGATACCTGGTTCGTTATAATTCACGTAACAGGTCGCGTAAATGGCAACTTTGCCCGGCGTCTGTGCACCGTCCTTCACCGCAAAACTGCCATCCGGGTGCGCGGTGCTACGGAATTTTGCGCTGTCGTAATGCGGCAGCTGCTGGTCTTTATGCACGCCCAGCTTGTCGTCGATCAGCTTGCGTGCGGTGGCGTTATTGATTGTCGCGTTAACGACATGCACCACCACCGGTATCGACGCCAGTTTACCCATGGCATCGGTACTGGAGAGCAGTTTGTCGCGGAATTTGGTCTCGCCTTTTTTGTACTTGATCGCCTTAGCACGCAGCATGGTATGTGGAAAATCCAGATTCCACGGATGCGGCGGCACATACGGGCATTTTGTCATGTAGCACAGGTCACACAGGTAGCACTGGTCTACCACCTTCCAGTAGACGGTCTTCTCGACGGTGTCCAGTTCGTTCGAGGGACTCTCGTCTATCGCGTCGAACAGGGTGGGAAAGGCGTTGCACAGATTGAAACAGCGACGGCAGCCATGACAGATATCGAAAATGCGTTCGAGCTCTTTCTCGCAAG
>DMQT01000209.1:27218-27431 GCA_003455595.1 Betaproteobacteria bacterium | reverse complement strand
GCGTGTTGCGAAACGACTGGGCAGCATCGCTGCCCTCGTTGATTGGAGATAGGTCAAGGATGGAAAAGGGGATCATGCGTTTCACATCGGGCGATAATCGCAAAGACAAGCTTAAACCTAATTCATATTTGTCGTGCTATACGCGGATAAAGCGCAATAGCAGCATAAGTTGGCCATGAATGTAGAAAGGCCTAACCCTGCTCAAGCAGGATT
>DMQT01000209.1:26619-26992 GCA_003455595.1 Betaproteobacteria bacterium | reverse complement strand
ATTGCGCCATCTCCCAGCCCTACGTTGAAATTCTGCTTGGAATTGAATACCGGACATCCCGATAGTTCCTGGCATATAGCATATATCTGACTGATACCGAGCCTGATATGGCTCCGAATGATCCCGGTGCGTTTGTCAGTTCGCCGTGTAAATCGCCGCTGATTTTGGATTATTCCGGCTCACCCGGACGTTATCCCACTAGATCAAGTCTGAATTTTGGCGTCCTCTCAATTTGGCCGTGATTGTCCCAACGCAGCCAATTCAATCTCACTGAAACCTGCTGCGCGTCGTGCTTCAAGATTGAATGGGCCGCGCATGACCGGTGCCTGGTACTCAGCGGCCAGGCGGGCGTAGGTGGTGACCGGATCCAGAC
>DMQT01000209.1:23505-26481 GCA_003455595.1 Betaproteobacteria bacterium | reverse complement strand
AGGATGATATCGAGGATCGCGGCGGCGGCCATGTCCCCTGCCTGCGCGAGCTTGGCGCGGACCGGCGGTGAAGCATCCAGCCCGCGCGCCTCCATGGTGCGGGGCACCAGCGCGATGCGGGCCAGAATATCGCCCTGCGTTTTGGCGGCCATCTCCCATAAGCTGTTATGCGCCGGGAAATCACCGTAAACATGACCTTGGCTTTGCAAGTGCTGGCTCAGCAGCGTGAAATGCAGCGCTTCCTCCTTCGCCACCTGCAGCCAGTCAGCGTAATACGCAGGCGGCATATCAGCGAATCGCCAAATAGCATCCAGTGCCAGGTTGATGGCATTGAACTCGATATGCGCCAACGCATGGATCAATACCGCGCGGCCCTCTGCGGTAATCATTGAGCGGCGTTTAACCAGGCGCGGCATCACCTGTTCCGGCTTATCCGGCTGGCCTGGCAGGAGGGATTGCGGCGACAACGCGGCATGCGCATCCAGCATGACGTTGCCGGATAGCCATGCTTGCGCCAGAAGTACCACCCCCTCGACTTTGCGGGCGACATCCGGCTCCGCCAACCAGAACAGCGCCATCTGACGCAATTCTGCTGGCTGAGGGCCGAGCTCATGTTTGCAAGGCGAATTCATGCGCAACTCAAGTCAGGTTTGCTGCGGATTTTCGCCGCCGAGCGCATCGACCAGATCGGCCAGCATCCTGGCCAGTTCCCCGGTCATCAGGGCGAAATCGAGGTCGAACATCTCGTCTGCTGACTCTGCCTGGGTCTCGGCCTGTTCCTTGATGATGTCCAGAAAGTCGAGTCGCTTGATCTGGAGTGGTTCGGTCAGCACGAAGGAAATCCGGTCATTCCATGTCATTCCCAGTCGGGTGGCCGTCTTGCCGGCGGCAATGTGCGCACGGATTTCATCGCCCTCCAGATCATGCCGGACATAGCGCACCGTGGCCTTGCCTGCATCGCTGGAGCGGAGTTCCAGTTCACGGTCGATGGTGAAACCAGCCGGTGATTCGCCCCCGGCGAGCCAGTCCGTCATTGCCGCGACGGGAGAGCGCTGGGTATGCAACAGTTTCAGTGGCAGTTGATCCAGCGTCTTTCCCAGCAATTCCAGCGCTTCATCCGCCTTGGCCGGGGAAGCGGCATCCACAACCAGCCAGCCATTGACCGGGTCGATCCACACATACGTCATGCGCCGATGCGCAAACGCGCGCGGGAGAAGCTCTTCGGTGACCCGTTCCTTGATCTCCTTCTTCTCCTTGCGCCCAACGCGGTAGCCCTGCTGCGCTTCCATATCTGCGACACGATCCTTGGCAAACTGGTTGACGATGGAGGCTGGCAGCAATTTCTGCTCAACGCCAAGTGTAATCAGCATCTGCCGATTTAATACGTGGACCAGGCGATCGTCCCCATGACAGGAAACCCATCCACGACTTTGCTTGTCCAGGCCAGCACATGCCTGAAGCGGATGAAGGGAGAGTTTCTCTTCCAGGGCCGTGGCGCTCAGGGTCCAGTCAGTGGCAAGGCGATAAACGAAGATGTTTTTAAACCACATGGCGGGATGCTCAAAAAAAGTGGCGATTATACAGCCCGCCCGGACGACAAAAGAACGCCGTTTGCTCGATTCCATGTTCGTTGCCGAACAGATCACCGCAAGACAGGTGGGAATAATGGGCACTTGAATGGCGCGTGCTGGGTTTGCTAGTGCGCGCAAATTCGAACCAACCTGGAGAACCACAATGACTTTCAGCGGGAATCAATTCAACTCAGCAAGCGTGCGCTTTTTTGCGGCAGCAGCACTGGCCTCCACCCTGACTTTTGCGCCAGGAATGGTTCTCGCTACCGACAAGGATGCGCATCAGGATCGCACCGAACTGCGCATCAAGGACATGCACGCCAAGCTCAAGATCACGCCTTCAGAGGAAGGCCAATGGGGCAAAGTCGCCGATGCAATGCGCGATGACGCAAAAAACATGGATAGCCTCATTCAAGCCCGACTTGAGCATGCCAAAGGCATGACCGCCATCGACGATCTTAAATCCTACAGCGAGATCACAGAAGCGCGCGCGGAGGCGGTCAAGAAACTGATCCCGGTGTTCAGCGACCTCTATGTCAGCATGTCGGACGCACAGAAAAAGGAAGCGGATACCTTGTTCCGTTACGGTAACCACAAGCCTGGACACAAGTTGTCCAAGACCAAGTAAACATGAATGCGGTAATGCCCGGATTGGCGAATGCCAGCCCCTGGTTCGTCATTGCATCAAGTACCCTAGAAAGGCAGGATCATAATGAAATTTTCAATGCTGCAAACTAAGTACCTCAGGTCAACCGGCCGCAAGGTTGTGGTGGCAATCGCCTTTGCTTCGCTGATAAGCGGTTTGTCTATCTCGTCTGCATTCGCAGATAGAAACGACAACCAGGATCGGGGGGACCGGCACAGCGATCAGGGTCAGGGTGACTGGCACGGCGATCATGGACAGCGTGGCCATCACGAGGGTCATGGGCACCGGAATGAGCATCAACGGCATTATAGTTACGAGCAACGCAGCTATGAGCGCCCCGTGTATGTTCCGCCCCCTGTCTATTACGAACCCCGGCAATCGTCCGGTATCAGTTTCTTTTTTCCGCTCGATTTCCATCGGTAGAAGCGTTTCCCTCAAGTCGAGGGCGTACTGTTCCAGCTGGCTTTCGGTTTTGATCGGTAGCCCCCGCAACCGGCTGGAAGCGATCACGGCATCACCACCGTCGGCGTTTCCACTTGAGCCACTGGTCGGCGTCCGGATGTTGCGCAGAACCATGAATTCCGGCAGGATCACCCCCGTTTAACAGATTGCGCTGAGCTCATCAGCTGCCCTTGTCAACAACCCGGCCACTATTGCTCCGGCCCAATGAAGTATTAAGCCGCATAGCGCACACGGCGATCCTGGAAGTAGCTCAGAACCCGCTCAGGGGTGCGTTCAAGCATCGTCATATGCTCGTTG
>DMQT01000209.1:23136-23341 GCA_003455595.1 Betaproteobacteria bacterium | reverse complement strand
ATTGAGCCGCTCCTCGGGATTGAGTTGAGGGCTATAGCTGGGTAGATAGAACAGTTCAATTTGATCGTGTCTGTCAGACACCCAAGCCTTGACGATTTTGCTGTGGTGGACGCGCAAGTTGTCCAGAATCAGAAAGACCTTCCTGCCCGCATCCTTGATCAAAGCTTGCAAGAATTCAATGAGCCTTTCCGCATCAAACGCATCA
>DMQT01000209.1:21703-22995 GCA_003455595.1 Betaproteobacteria bacterium | reverse complement strand
CGCATCAAACGCATCATCAATGATCATCCATCGCGCACGACCCCGGTTGGTCACTGTCGCAATCATGGAGAGCTTTTGTCGGGTGCCGCCCACCGTTCGGGCCACCGGCGTTTTACCCGCTGGGGCATAGCTTCTGCCGCGTACATCGGTGTTGGCCAGTGCGGTTTCGTCACCCCAGTGGATCTCGGCACCTTCTCGCCTGGCGCGCTGCTCGATCGCCGAGTACTCGCCCTCTAACCAGGCTTGCACGGCCTCGGAGCTTTGTTCGTAGGCGCGTTTAATAGGTTTTTGCGGCGTAAAGCCCCAGCGTGTGAGGTACTTGCCCACACTGCGCACGTGCAGTTTGATGCCGTACTCTTGTTCAATCAGCTGCCCCACAGCCGCGCGGCTCCACAGGAAAAAACCCATCTTGAGTTGCTCAGGGCGTTTGTCGATGATGGTGCGCTGTATCGTCTCCTCTTGCACCGCGCTGAGCGTGCGCCCAACACCCTTGTTGCGCCCACGCAGGGCAGGTCGAATGGCAGCCCAGCCTCCTGCGTCGAACAGATCAATGCTGGCGCGCACTGCCGGGTAGCTCAACCCTGTCATGGCTACAATTTGCATGATGCCAATCGCTTTCTTATGCAATCGCACGACTTGCTTTCGCCTCTCGTGAAGTCGCTCCAATGTCTGCTTTCTTGCGTTTTCTTTTTCCATAAAAAATCGGAGCAGGAAAACTCCGAAAAGTTCATATTTCATTGGGCTGAATCAATAGTCACCCGGTGAATCTACTTCTAACGAGCAACCCAACCAGAATCTGCGCCACGCTTCCGGTCATTGCCAAGAAAACCCGCCCAGCAGATCCTGATAGCCTTTTTCAATACCTTCAGTGACGTTTGTATTCATGGGAATTGTTGAATTGCGCCGCAGATTGACTCATCTTTTGCATTTTGGGTTAGCCCACCAAATTTGGTAATGGGTCAGGTGCGTCATGGGTTGCTTTGATTATTGCCTAAAGCTGCAGCAATTCCAGCTCGGAAAACTGCCCGCGCGCATTGGCATTGACGGCCAGCAACACCTGCTGCAGCAGTTTGTATATGTCCAGATCGAACACCGGGGTGCCGCGCTGTGCCAGCACGTCGTGCAGATCGGCTTCATTATCCACGCTGGCCACATAGCACCAGTGCTCGAATACATGTAGTTGCATGCGCTGGCTGGCGGGGTCGTGTTCGCGCACGGCGATTTTGCCGGGATAAGGCCAATCCTTGAGGCGCTGCGCGGCCAGCGCGAGTTTTAATCGCAGGTAATGCTGC
>DMQT01000209.1:10647-21546 GCA_003455595.1 Betaproteobacteria bacterium | reverse complement strand
TACAGGCCGAACAGCTCGCCCAGCGCAGTGGGATCAATCGCGTCTTCTCGCACCAGTTGCGCCTGCGGATGAATGTCCGGCGCAGCGACGATACGCCAGGCGCATAGCTGGCGCTGGCGGCGCTGCAGGCTGTTGTGCAGGGGCTGGCGCGTCTTGATGAGATGCGATTCGAGCAACAGGGCGCTGAATTCGCCCACACATTCAATCCACTCGACACGGCGAATTGCCTGCCTGATCGGTATTTCCTTGCCCGCAGCCGGGTTGGCGCTGAAGTGCGCCAGGATGCGGCTGCGCAGATTGACACCCTTGCCGATGTATAGCGGTACGTCGTCTACACTGAAAAACAGGTAGACACCTGCGGTCTCGGGCAATTCATCAAGCAGGCTGGGATCCAGCCCGGGCGGCAGGCTGGGTGCGGTCATCAGTCGGGCAACTTCGAGCGCGATGCGGTCCTCACCCAGTTCCCTGCCTGCGGCTTCGATAAATGCCGCCACCGCCTCGACGTCGCCCATCGCACGGTGGCGCGCGGCAACGACAATCTGGTGACGCTGGATAACCGCGTCCAGGCCGTGGCTGCGGTGTTGCGGATACAACAAGCGCGACAGCTTGACCGAACACAGCACTTTTTGCCGCAGGGTGATGCCAATGCGCTGGAATTCGTGCTTGAGAAAACCGTGATCGAAACGTACGTTGTGCGCCACCAGCACTGCGCCGTCGAGATATTGGTATAGCCTCGGCGCCACCGATTCAAAATCCGGCGCGGTCTGCACCATGTCATCGCTGATGCCGGTCAGCGTCTGGATGAACGGCGGGATGGGCATGCGCGGATTCACCAGCGTCTGCCAGCGCGCGACTTCTTCCCCATTCTCATAGCGGATCAGCGCGATTTCGGTAATACGGTCACGCGCAGGCGTCGCGCCGGTGGTTTCCAGGTCGAGCAGCACATAAGCAGGAAGCAAATTCATGCGCCTAACGGAACGCCGCCTGCAAACCCGGCAAATCCGCCAGCACCTGTTCGGAATTACGCCCGGCGTTGGCGCCCGGATAGACCTTGGCGATCTTGCCGTGCGGGTCGATGATGAAGGTGTTGCGCTTGGCCAGCTTGAACAGCAGCAGGTTGGTCACAGAATCGTAGCGCGCCGCCACCACACCGTCCTTGTCCGCCAGCAGCGGAAACGGCAGACTGTGTTTCTTGGCAAATTCGGCATGCTTGGTGGCGTCGTCGATACTCACGCCAACCACTTCGGCACCGAGCTTGCGCAGCTTGAAAATGTCATCACGAAACGAACACGCCTGCGTGGTACATGCGGGCGTTTCGTCCTTCGGATAGAAATACAGCACCAGCCACTTGCCGCGATAATCGGCCAGCGTTTGCAGCTTGCCGTTTTGATCGCTCAGACTGAAATCCGGCGCCATCTGCCCGACTTGCGGCATGACAGCCGCCTGGGCGGAGCGCATCCAGACAAACGCCAGCGCCGCCAGCAGCGCCATAAACAGCACAATAAATTTCATCTCGAACATCCTCATAAAGTGAGCACAGCGCAGGCTTCGACCGCAGAATACTGGGGTTAGTGCGCTGCATAAGGCAATGATACGCATACATGCTGAATCAGCACGTGAGTTCATACCACATCCGGGCTAAAATACGCGCCTCGCCTCCGTAGCTCAGTGGATAGAGCATCCCCCTCCTAAGGGGAGGGTCACACGTTCGATTCGTGTCGGAGGCACCAAATAAAAGCGGCGTCACTCATATGACGCCGCTTTTACATTTAAAACCAGGGATAAGCTGGGCTGTTTGTCTGCCTGGCCGTGATCGGCGTAAATTCCTTTGATTTTTGCATCACACGCTTGATGATTCAGATATGGAGATAGGCCAGCGCCCCGACGACCAGCCCTACGCCTGTCATCACGAAAACAGCCTTTTCCAGCCAGCGTTTTCGGGTAAGTAGCGCAATCGCAGCCATGGCGATGGCGATTTGCAGGACAGTTGTGGCCTCTGCCCAGCGGTGGTGCTGGTGCATCAGGGCTTCACTTTTTTCATCGAAGTCGGTCGAAGCCTTTTCGAGCTTTTCGGCGGCCAGCTTGATCTCGGCTTTTTCCATTTTGTAGCGTTTCGCTTCGCCCTCAAAAAACGCCTTGTGTGCGTTGTCCGAAAGCTGCATGCCGAGTTCACTCAGATTCTGTTTACTGCTTTTGGCCTGGTAAAAATTCCATTGGTTGGACGCCTCGGTCTTTTTGATCGCAGCATCATTCTTGAACAGCCCGGCATCGGCCTGGGTGGAGCCAGCCATGTACGAAAACATGGCACCGACTGTAGCGAGGATCGCGGTCATCACCGCCAGTTGTCCGGCCATGCCCCTGGGCTCAATTTCAGCTGCCGCATCCATGCGTTCTTCGTGTACGCCCCGCACTTCAAATTCTTCAGACACGAGATCAGCTCCAATCATCACTGTTGTCGGTGTCGGCAGCATTTTGTGTATCGTCCCAGGACCCGTTGTCCGACACACCAAAATCTGATCCACCCATATCGTAGGCGGGTTGCTCTGGCACGGGCGGTACGGCAGGTGGCGCAGCCGGGGCTGCTGCGTTCTCGCCTTGACCACCCGCCATGAAGTGATGAACAAGCGCTTCGCCAGCAACCACCCCTACGCCCACCGCCGCGCCCGTCGCCAGCCCTGTCACGATGCTTGATCCAAGTCCGCCCGATGTCGGTGCCATGGGTGCTGCCCCGCCATAGCCCGGCGCACCCGTTGTGCCGCCTGTAGATGGCCACCCCGTCGATGGCATGGGCGCGGCACCCGACGCTGGATAGCCCGTCGCTGGCGCAGCGGCTTTTTGCTTCATTGCCCGTATGAGCAGCAAAACCACACCCGCCGCCCCTATACCCAGAAACAGCAGGTTCCATGGGAAAAGCTTGGCAGCATCAGGTGCCGAGCTGGTCATCAATCCGGATGCGGCGGGTATCTGCTGTGATTGCTGCGCGTGGAAGGCAGCGATTTTAGACCGCAGTGCCTGCACTGCTTCGGGGTGGGCAAAATTGAGCCCAGGCGCGAGCTTTTCGGCTTTGGCAAATTCGCTCTCGGCTTTTCCCATGGCACCTTGCCTGGCGAGTATCTCGGCATCCACAAAATGCGCCTTGGCGCTGTCCGGATGCGCCTGGATGACCTGCTCGATCATGGTGTGCGCATCAGCCAGCTTGCCTGCGTTTGCGGCCTGATAAATCTCATGAACGGATGGGACACCCTCTGCATAGGCAGCCCCATGGAAGCAACTCATACTGCCCAGCAATAGCAGTCCTGAAAGGGTTTTTTTAAACATGAAAACTCCCGGGTTGTAATGGGGTTATATTTCGCAAATACGCCAGGCGCAGGACAGCGGCTCAGTCAAGCACCCGCCTCACACCGACGCGCAATGAGTACGGCATTGCTGCCGCCAAATGCAAAGGAGTTGGATAACACGGCGTTCAACGTTTTATGGCGCATGCCCTCCGCCACCACGTCGATGCCCAGCTCGGAGTCCGGTACCCGACAGTGTGCGGTCGGAGGAACCGTATTTTTTTGCATGGCAAGAATGGCTATAGCCAGCTCCACAGCCCCGCCCGCGCCCATCAGGTGACCGTGCACCGCTTTGCTCGAACTCACCGGCAGGGTGTGCAAATGCTGGCTAAACACAGTGCGCAAGGATTCCGCTTCGACGGCATCGCCCGCGGGCGTGCCGGTGCCGTGCGCATTGACATAGTCGATTGCGCCGGGATCGAGTGCCGCATCCGCTAACGCGTGGCGAATCGCTCTGACCTGCCCGCTTGATGAGGGGTGCGTCACGTGGTCGGCATCACAAGACGCGCCATAGCCTGCCAGTTCAGCAAGGATGGTCGCGCCCCGCGCCTGTGCGGAAGCCAGGCTTTCCAGTACCAGAAAAGCGGCGCCTTCACCCAATACCAAACCCGTGCGATCGGCCGAAAAAGGACGGCAGGTGGCGCCCACTTGCGCATCGGGGGTGGCCAGGGCGCGTAGCGCATGCCAGGCATGCAAGATGCCGTAAGTCAGCAATGCCTCGCTGCCACCGGCCAGTATGCGTTCGCTATAGCCATGGCGAATGGCGCGCAGCGCTTCACCGATGGCGCTGCTGGAAGACGCGCAGGCAATTGAATAGGTGTGATTGACACCAGTCAGTCCGAAGCGGATCGCCAATTCCGAGGCCGCCGCATTGTTGATGCCGCGTGGCAGCGTCATCGGCGCAAGACGGTCGCGGTTTTCTCCATACAGACGGTAGAACGCCTGGTCCGTAGTGGCACTGGCCCCGGAGCCGGTGCCGAGATGAACGCCCATATCAGCCAGCAAATCAGGACGGTCAAGCAGGCCAGCCTCCGTCAGCGCAGAGCGGCCAGCGGCTAACGCCAGTTGCGTGACCCGATCAGGCGGCACCCCCTTACTGCCATCGGCTATGGGTGCGTCAATCCAGGCAGCCACCTGAACCGGCGACGCGCGCTCTCCTGCAGGTAACAGGCGTATGCCCGAGCGGCCTGCTGCCACGTTGTCAAACAGCGGCCCTGGCCAATTGCCGACGGGCGAGACGATGCCCATCCCGGTGACGACTACGCGACGCGGTTCATGCATGCTCAAGTTTCGCACTAACCTGATCCAGCACATCACCGAGCGTGGTGGGCGGCTCGCCGGTCTGGTCAAAACGAATATTGAAACTGTCCTCGATCTGGAACATGAATTCGATGGTGGCCAGTGAATCGAGCCCGACCTGTTCCAGCGTCGTCGTGCGCGTGAGGCCTTCGCGTGGAATCTCAAGCTGCTGCGCCAGCATGTCACACAGACGGTTCTCGGTATCATTCATAGTTGCTTTCTTGTTGTTGTGAGCTGGGCATACGCAGGCTGCGCAACATCCTGCGCCGCGATACCACTGGCCTGGAAAAAATCGACAGTGAGCGCTGCCACCCGTTCGCGTTCGTTGTCGAGCGTGAGCATGTGGTAGCTGTCATGCAGTTGTATCAGACGCACATCGTGTGCCTGCACCTGATGCTGTACCAGACGTGCACTTTTCAGGCTGGCGATATCGTCTTCGCTGGAATGCAATATCAGTGTGGGCGCGACAACCTGCGACAAGTGGCGGCGCGTGTAACGCATCAGCTTTTCCGCTTCGTGCAGCGCCGGCAGCGACAGGGCGGAAGCGCCGACTGCGGAAATCGGCCCGGCCGCTACCTGGCGCTCGATCCATTCGCGCAAACGTTCATTCTTGATACCGAAGGGTGACGTTTCGCGGATCACCATGCGATGTCGCAGGGGCGTGAAATAGCCGAGCGGGCTGAGAAACCGGTACCAGGGCGTGTTCCAGCCATCGTAGTACAGGGTGGTGGACAGCGCACCGACCGCCGCAACGCCGCCTCTGCGCTCGGCGGCAACCGCCAGGGCCAGTGTGGCGCCCATGCTTAAACCGCATACGGCGACCTGACTGTATTGTGCAGCCAGCGCGTCGAAACGCGCCACGGCCTCATCCAGCCAGTCGCGCCAACTGCCGGTGCTGGAATCAGCAGAAAAACCATAGCCTGTCAGGTGTGGTGCATCGACGGTGAAGCCCGCACGATTCAATGCCTTGAGCAGCGGTTGCAATTCGAGCGGCGTGCTGCGCAGGCCGTGCAGTGCAAGTACGGCATAGTCGCCACCCGGCAGGAATTGGGCACGCTTGATGACATTCGGCATTGACTGTGTTCTTCAGAAATAGGTTTGCGAACATTACTCAGTACAAAAAACCACTGAGACCCTGTCCGTGCATGACCATGCATGGCGCAGGTACGTACGCTTACCAGTCTAACTTCCGAACCTTACAATTAACTTAACGCCACACCATAGGACGTCACAACAGCGGCAATTCAACCAATACAATCGCGACACATTTCAGGCTGTGGCGCTGGTTTTGCGCCTCTGCCTGCGATTAAGCAGCAGCGGTATCACGCCAATGGCAATACCGCCCAGGCCGACAATGTTAGTGGTGAGATCGAAAGTGGGGACGCTGTAAGCGGCGATGAAGAACAGAAAGGCAGCACTGCCTGCCGGCCACACGATAAGAAAAATCAGATTATGAACGGAGTTGAGCGCCTGCTCGCGGTAATGCCAGGCACAGGCGAAACCGGCGAGGCCGTAATAGAAGGCGACCTGAAAACCGATGGCGTTGACTGAATCCTTGATGATCAGATTGACGCTGGGGAAGCTGGACGAAAAGAACAGCAACGCCAGGCCTAACAGGGTGATGACTGCCGTTGCCACCCACGGCGTCCGCCAGGATTTGTGCAGAATGGCGTAGCGCGGGTGGAGCACGCCGTCACGGCCCTTGGCATACATGGTGCGCGTGAATTGCAGGATCGAGGTTTCCAGCGTGCCGATGGAACTTAACATCACGGCAACGATGGCCAGGTAGCTCCAGGGTTTGGGAAACAGCTTTTCAGCAACTGCGAATACGACATTGGTGCTTGATCGCTCAATCTCCTGATCGGTCAGCACCAGCAGCGTGACGGCTGCAAAAGCCATGAATAGCAGCAGCACGATGAACATCGCCACCACTGCGCCGCGCCCGGGTGCATGCGCGGCATCACGCGTTTCCTCGTTGAGGTTGACGGTGACATCCCAGCCCCAGAAAAAGAACAGCGCGGTGAGCGCGCCAGTGGCGAATAGCTGCGGGGTGAATTGCGCGACGGAGAACCAGCACAGCGAGAAACCATGCGCCGGATGTGCGGCAAACTGGATGATCGCAGCGATGATGATGGCGATCAGCACGCCGATTTCCATGCCGGTCATGATGATCTGGGTGTAGCTGGTCGGTTTGATGCCTTTGACGATCACGGCGCTCACCGCCAGCAGCCAGCCGGCGGCGACAAAAGTCACCATGGCCGGATCGTTGGCCAGTGCCGGTTTGATCAGAATCAATGTCGCAGTGGCCGCCGGGATGGTACCGGACACCATGAATACGGCCGAGGCGACCAGCAAGGCCCAGCCGGCGAAAAAGCCGAGTACCGGGTTGAACGCCGCACCCACCCAGGCGTAGGATGCCCCCGCATTCGGGTTGCTGCGATTGAGGTGCATATAGGCAAATGAGACACCGAACATGATCAGCCCGCAGTACAGCAGACTCGCAGGTGCGAGCGCACCGACTGCGGCGATCAGGGTGGCGGTGGTGGCGGCGATACTGAAGGCCGGCGCGGTACCGGCCACGCCCATGACGACGGACTCAGCCGTACCGAGGGCGTCGGAATTGAGCTGGGTGGTTTCTTGCTTGTGGAGGTGTGTCATTCTGTTATCCGATTGGTTTAGATAGTCTGAGCAGGGCAGCAGGATATAAGTAAGCGCAATGCCGCCTGATTTCACGCCGCCAGTTTAACCGTCGGCAACATCGCAGAAAAGCCCCGGACTTTCCCCTGAAATGTCTCTCGCCTACATTTGATAAGCTGCTATGACAAACCCAAATAACAGGGGTGACCTTAGCGCCGAAATCAGCTCACAACTGGAACGCCAGCCACAACACCAGACCTTCGCCCAGGTCGCGCCACAGGCCGGGTGGGTGCGACACGTAGGTCTGGGCGTTGATGGATTCATGCTGATACCAGTCGGCAAATGCTGTCACCGCGTCCGGCGCATGAAACGCCACCATTAATTCATAATTCAGAAACAGGCTGCGGCTGTCGAGATTGGCTGACCCAGCCAGCGCCCAGTCGGCATCGACGATAATCAACTTGGCGTGCAGCATGTGTGGCACCAGACGCACGCGGGCGCCCGCTTCGACCAGGGTGCGCAAGGCGCGGTGGCGTGCCCAATCCGCGAGGTGATGGTTGGAGTGCGCAGGCAGCAGCAATTCCACCAAAACGCCGCGCCGGGCCGCCAGCGCCAGCGCAATCAGCAGCGCGTCATCCGGCACGAAATACGGGGTGGCAATCTGGATGCGCTGCTCGGCGCGGTAGCAGGCGCTGATAAGCAGCGCATACACAGTATCGTCACGCTGATCCGGGCCGCTGGCGATAAGCTGGGCGCCGCTGGACAACTCGGATTGGCGGGTTTCAAACGCTGCCGGGTGCGGCTCATCGCCCGCAAACGCCCAGTCGTGCGCAAACAGTGCACTGGCCTGCTGCGCCAACGTGCCGGACAGGTTGAAGCTGAGGTCGTGCCAAGCTGGTTTGTTCTGGTCGCCAACGAAATATTCTGCCGCCAGATTGCGTCCGCCGCACCACAGAAACTGGTCGTCGGCGATGACCAGTTTGCGGTGATTGCGCAAATTGGTGCGGCCCCGCAGCGGCGAATGCAGCGGCGGCACAAACAGCCGAACCTGCACGCCGCCTGCACCCAGCGCGCCCAAATCAACGTGCCCGCCCAGATAGCGCCCCATGCCATCCAGCAGTACGCGCACCCGTACCCCGGCACGCGCGCGTGCGATGAGCCGCGCCACCACCGCATCGCCCAGGCCATCGCGGCCAAGGATGAAGGTGGAGACATCAAGGCTGTGCGTGGCGCGGTCGATTGCCGCCCACAGTGCTGTGCGCGCGGCCGCACCATCAGCGTGCACGGCAAGCGCCTCGTACCCCACCGGCGGCGGCTGCCCCAGCGCCGCGGCGAGCGCTGCCAGGGTATTCCGATGCGGCGCGGTTGGCAAGGCGCGAACGGCACGCTGGCGGGTGAGTTTGCGCGTGCCGAACAACAGGTACAGTGGCAAGCCCAGATATGGCAACAGCCCCAGCAGCATTACCCAGCCGATGGCGGCAGACGGGTGGCGGCGCTGGTGCAAGGTGTGCGACATCAGCACATACACCAGCAGCGAGAACAGCGTGAATACGCCGTGCAGCGATAGCCATGTGCTCAGCATAGACGCAGCCCGGACACGTTCAGATGCCCTGAATTACTCGGTTTTTTGCAACGCGTGGTACTGCAAATCGCCCAGCGAGACCACCTTCAGGGCACGTTCGTGCGTAGCGTCCATCACCACCGGCGGCGCGCACCCGGCTTCGGCGGCTTGCAGCCAGCGTGCCGCACACACGCACCAGCGGTCGCCCACCTGCAAACCCGGGAAGCCATATTCCGGCGCGGGTGTGGAAAGATCATTACCCATCTGTTTTGAATAAGCCAGGTACTCTTCCGTCATCTGCGCGCACACCGTATGGCTGCCCGCATCATCCGGCCCGGTCCGGCATGACCCGTCACGCACGAAACCGGTCATGGGCGAAGTACTACAGATTTGCAGGCTTTTGCCCAATACATTGCGCGCTAAATTCATGGTGTCCTTTTGATTGAAACGGTGATGTCTGATTCAGGTTTGCCCCAGTCGCTGCCAGGTTTCCAGCACGGTATCGGGGTTCAACGACAGCGATTCTATCCCCTCTGCCACCAGCCAGTCGGCCAGGTCAGGGTGATCCGACGGCCCCTGACCGCAGATGCCGACATATTTACCCGCCTGCTTGCAGGCGCGGATGGCTTGCGACAACAGGGCTTTCACGGCGGGATTGCGTTCGTCAAAACTGGCCGCCACCAGCGCGGAATCGCGGTCCAGCCCCAACGTCAGCTGCGTGAGGTCGTTCGAGCCGATGGAATAGCCGTCAAAGTAGCGCAGAAAATCGGCTGCCAGCAACACGTTGGAAGGTATCTCGCACATCATGATCAGGCGCAGGCCGTGTTCGCCTCGCACCAGGCCGTTGTGCGCCAGCGCATCCACCACGGCGGCGGCCTCTTCCACGGTGCGCACGAACGGGATCATCAGCTCGACATTGCTTAGCCCCATCGCCTCGCGCACCTGTTTCACCGCCTGGCATTCGAGCGCGAATGCGGCAGCAAACAGCGGCGACACATAGCGCGCCGCGCCGCGCAGACCGAGCATGGGGTTTTCTTCGACCGGCTCGTAGGCGCGGCCGCCCAGCAAATTGGCGTATTCATTGGATTTGAAATCAGACAGGCGCACGATCACCGGCTTCGGCCAGAAGGCAGCGGCCAGCGTGGCGATGCCCTCGGCGAGTTTTTCCACGTAGAAGCGGACCGGGTCGGCATAGCCCGCCGATTTTTCCTCGATGGCAGCAGCGACCTCGGGCGGCACATTCGGATAATCCAGCGCGGCGCGCGGATGCACGCCGATCTGATTGTTGATGATGAACTCCAGCCGCGCCAGACCGACGCCGTGATTGGGCAGCTGGCAGGCGTCAAACGCGCGCTCCGGGTTGCCCAGATTCAGCATGATTTTGACCGGTGGCTCGACCAGTTTTCCCAGCGTCACTTCGGTCACTTCGACCGGCAGCAGGCCGTCGTACACATAGCCAACATCGCCCTCGGCGCACGATACCGTGACCGACGCGCCGTCGCTCAGCGTACTGGTCGCGTCGCCCGCCCCCACCACCGCTGGAATGCCCAGCTCGCGCGCGATGATGGCAGCGTGGCAGGTGCGGCCGCCGCGATTGGTGACGATGGCAGCGGCGCGCTTCATCACCGGTTCCCAGTCCGGGTCGGTCATGTCGGTGACCAGCACGTCGCCTTTTTGCACCCGTGCCATTTCGCTCGGGCTGGCGATGTTACGCACCACGCCCTGACCGATGCGGCTGCCGATGGCGCGCCCTTGCGCGAGGATGGCGGAATGCTGTTTTAACTCGTAGCGGCTGTGCGTGGTACTGGCCCGCGCCTGTACCGTCTCCGGCCGTGCCTGCACGATAAACAGGCCGCCGCTGACGCCGTCTTTAGCCCACTCGATGTCCATCGGGCGACCATAATGCTGCTCGATGGCGAGCGCCTGCCGCGCCAGTTCCTGCACTTCGGCATCGTTCAACACAAAGCGGCGGCGCGCGTCCTCAGCCACGTTTTGCAGCAACGTAGCGTGGTGTGCGTCATGCGCTGCGCCGAACACCATCTTGATGGCCTTGCTGCCCAGATTGCG
>DMQT01000209.1:0-10527 GCA_003455595.1 Betaproteobacteria bacterium | reverse complement strand
AGCGCCACCTTGGCGTGGTCGAAACCCTGATGCACGCGATAGGCAATGGCGCGGTCGTTATACAGTGAGGCGAACACCAGGCGGATGGCCGCGAGCAGATTGTCCACGCCCTCAATGTTGAGGTAGGTTTCCTGCTGCCCGGCGAAGGAAGCGTTGGGCAGGTCTTCGGCGGTGGCGGATGAACGCACCGCGACCGAGGCATCACCGTCCAGTCCAGCGTAAGCGCTGCGAATGGCGGCGTCGAGTTGTGACGGGAACACTGCACCTGCCACCCAGTCGCGGATCTGCGCACCGGTACGCGCCAGCTGGCCCACATCGGCCACATCAAGGCTCGCCAGCGCCGCATTGATGCGCGTCGTCAGCTGATTAAAATCGAGAAAATCCCGAAACGCCTGCGCGGTGGTGGCGAAGCCGCCGGGCACATTCACCCCGGCTGCGGATAACGCCCCGATCATCTCGCCCAGCGAGGCGTTCTTGCCGCCCACGCGTGACACATCGGCCAGATTGATTTCGCTGAAATCCAGAATATACGATGCATCCATGCGCTAACCTTTCTGTCGAACCCGTTCAAACAAGCATACCGCCAATGCCGCTGCCGCGTTGAGCGATTCCACTTGCCCCGGCATCGGGATACTGAAACGCACGCTCGCAGCCGCACAGAGTTCGGGCGACAGCCCCGCGCCCTCGTTGCCCACCGCAAACGCCACCGCACCATGCAAGTCGATCTGATACAAGGTTTGCGATGCGTCCAGCTCGGCGGCGCACACTGCGCCGTCAAACTGGCGTGCTACCGCACACAGGTCGGCGTGCTCGATGATCTGCATGGTGAAATGTGCGCCCATGCCCGCGCGCAACACCCGGGGCGACCAGGCATCGGCGCATTGCGGCGACAGGTAGGCCACGCCCACCCCTGCCGCCGCCGCGCTGCGCAACATGGTGCCGAGATTACCGGGGTCCTGAATGGCTTCGAGCAGCACGCAAAACGGCGGCGACGCAGGCGGCACGGCGGCCGGAATGTCGATCAGCGCCAGCACGCCGGTCGGCGTTTTCACCGGCGACAGCGCGTTGAACAGCGCCGGCGCAAGCTGGATATGTTCGACTGCCGCACAGCGCGCCAGCAAGCGATGCATCGGCGCATCCAGCGGTGTCAGCACCACGCGCGGCCGCACGCCCGCATCCAGCGCGGCAGCCAGCAGATGCTCACCATCGAGCAGGGTTTGCCCCGACTCGCGCCGGGTAGCAGCCGATTCAGCCAGCTTTTTAAGCTGCTTATAGCGCGGGTTTTGGGGAGAGGTCAGAATTTCAAGCATCGGTTGGGCAGAGAAATGGGGGTGCAATATTGTAGCCCAATGAAAATTGGCCTACAGAGACGATCAATTATGACGATAATAAAATTAACCGGGAGCAGGATGGAATTATGCGTAAAAAAATTAAAGTACACGACCTCAGATTAGGCATGTATATCGATGAGTTGTGTGGCAGCTGGATGGATCATCCATTCTGGAAAACCTCATTTAAACTGGCGAACAACAAGGATCTGGCGACGCTTCAGCAAGGTGGCGTTCGTGAGGTATGGATAGACACCTCGAAGGGCGCGGATGTAGCCGCGCAGGTGGGCGAAGTTTCTGCCGAGGAAGCCGCGCTACAGACGGAAAAAATACTGTTGCAAGCGGCTATTACAGAACAAAAAGCAGAAATGCGGGTGCCGTTGGAACAGGAGCTGGAGCGCGCCAGAAAACTCCAGGGAAAGGCCAAGCAAGCTGTCATGTCCCTGTTTAATGAAGCGCGAATGGGCAGGGCATTGCCGATGGGTGAAATGGCATCGCTGGTGGATGAAATTAACGAGTCCGTTGCCCGCAATCCTGGCGCGCTGTTAAGTCTTGCCAAGTTAAAAAACAAGGACGATTACACTTTTCTGCATTCGGTTGCCGTCTGCGCATTGATGATTGCGCTGGGCAAACAGATGGGCATAACCGGTGACACGCTTAAATCCTTGGGCATGGCTGGCTTGCTGCACGACATTGGAAAAATGGCGATACCTGACGAGGTACTCAATAAACCGGGACGTTTGACCGAGCAGGAATTCGACGAGATCAAAACCCACTCGCTCAGAGGCTGGGAAATGCTTAAGGATTGCCCTGGGGTAGATGATGTGGTGCTAGATGTTTGTTTGCATCACCATGAGCGGGTTGATGGTACAGGCTATCCGGACAGGTTGTCAGGCGCAGCGCTTAGCCTGTTTGCACGGATGGGGGCAGTGTGCGACGTGTATGACGCAATCACCTCCAATCGTTGCTATAAGGCAGGCTGGGCGCCAGCCGAAGCATTGCGCAAGATGACGGAATGGCAGGATGGCCATTTTGATGAGTCGGTATTTCGGGCTTTTGTCAAAACCGTGGGGATTTATCCGGTTGGCACTTTGCTTAAACTCAAGTCGGGTAGATTGGCGGTGGTAACCGATCAGTCCAGCCAGAGCCTGCTGAAACCGGTTGTAAAGGTATTTTTTTCCAGCCGCTCGAATGCGCCTATTGCGATGGAGTTTGTCGACATGTCACGCACGCAGGACAGCATTGAAAGTATGGAAAATGCGGCTAAATGGGGGTTCGATCTCCAGAAAATGACAGGCATATGTTAGGCGTCTAACGTCCCCAGGGCATTCGCCCGGGAGCCTGCCGGATTTATCGACCACGAAAGTGCTGCCCAGCATACTGTGTGTCATTGTTGGCGAGTATCATGAACTGATCATTGAACGGTCCATGCAGCCCAATGAAAATCTGCCTCATCACCCCTGCCCCGCCCGGCTCGCATCTAGGCAACCGCCACACTGCGCTGCGCTGGGCCGCCATGCTGCGTCAGCACGGCCACCAGGTCGAATTGCGCGTAAATTGGGACGATCAACCTGCTGATTTAATGCTGGCGCTGCACGCACGCCGCAGCGCCGATTCGATCGCCCGCTTTCACGCCGCGCAGCCGCACTCGCCCTTGATTGTGGCGCTGACCGGCACGGATATTTACCGCGACATTCAATTCGACGCGGCCGCACAGCGCAGTCTGACGCTGGCGACGCGTATCATCGTGCTGCAGGATCAAGGGCTGAATGCGTTGGCACCTGCGCTGCGCGCCAAGACGTGCGTGGTATACCAGTCTGCCGCCACGCAAGCGCGGCGCGCGCCGCTCAAACGCGCCTTCGAAGTCTGCGTCATCGGCCACCTGCGCCCGGAAAAAGACCCATTCCGCGCAATTGAAGCGCTGCGTTTATTGCCCTCTAACAGCCGTATCCGCATCCGCCAGATCGGACAAGCACTCGACGCCAACATGGCCGCGCAGGCGCAGCACTGGATGCAGATCGAGCCACGCTACCGCTGGCTCGGCGACCGCCCGCACGGCGCAGTGATGCGCCAGCTGGCACGCGCGTCGCTGATGGTCATCAGTTCGTACATGGAAGGCGGCGCCAATGTCATTTGCGAGGCGGTCGCCGTCGGCACGCCAGTGATCGCCTCGGCCATTCCGGGCAATCTCGGCATGCTGGGAATGGATTATGCGGGCTACTATCCGCCCGGCGATGCGGCTGCACTTGCAACGCTGCTCGACCATGCTGAACGCGACCCGGCCTGGCTTGCACAGCTGGCCGCTCAATGCGCGGCACGGCGTCCATTATTTCTACCCCGCGCCGAAGTCGCAGCACTGCTGCGCGTGATCGAAGCAGCACCCACCTTGTTGAAGGAGATTCAATATGAAAACCAGCTTATGGATACTGGCACTGAGCGCACTGACACCCTTCGCGCACGCGGCTGACCGACCGATACAACTGAATCGGAATCTGATCGAAGAAATCCGCGTGGAAGGCCAGATTCAGGCGTGGAAGCTCTACAAAATCTGCCTCGATGGCGCGGCGTATTACGTATTCCCGCTGCCCACCGCGCCCACTGGCATTGCACCAGTATTCAACAAATTCGGCAAACCCGAGTTATGTCAGGGCAGTCAGGTCAAAAATTAAACCCTGACCAGGCCGGAAAATTCAGCGCAATCACGTAATCGGTCTCGTCGATCACCTGCGTCAGCATGACACCCGCCTCGCCAATCGCCTGCAATTGCACATCCAGCGCGGCACGCACCGTCGGCAGATGCGCCTGCGGCGGCGGGTAACCACGCCAGCCATTGGCGTCGTGCGTATCCAGGCTGTAAAACGCAAACGGTGCACGGCGCTCGCCCACGTCTTCGGTAACAACGCTGAGTTGATAGCCGCTGGCGACCGGCGCATCCAGCACCACCACCGCCTCGAAATCCAGACACTGGCCGTCGATGGCCTGCACGTAACCCGGCAGGTGTTTGAGTGCGTGCACGATGGCGGCATGGCTGGGTGGCGTTATGCCTGCCTGCAACGCGCGACCATAGTCCTCCTCATTCATCTGCCAACGCGCCACCGGCATCTGACGCTCATTTTCCACCACACCGGCACACACCCGATGGGTATTCACCGTGTCGGCGATGTTCACGCAGAACATCGCCGGGGTCAGTCCCTTGAGGTTAAAGCGCACCAGCTCGGCAGACGGCTGCACCGCAATGTAGGCGTCCCACGTCAGCCCGTCGCGACTGCCGCCGGGGAGGATTTGATAGCGCAGGATGCAGGTTTTGCCCGCCAGCGTGACAATGATTTTTTGCAATTTATTTCACCACCATATTGAACTCGAGCGTGGCGGTTTTCCTCGACTTGAGTTCCTCCGCCGCCTGGCCACCTTCGATCGGCATAGCGATCAGCCACGTTGCCGGGCGGATTTTACAGAACTTGGCATTACCGGCACTGCCTACTTCACCCGCACCTTAAAGCCCAGGCTGAACCTGGCGATGCAACAACCGGACTGAAGTGGATGTTGGTCACGGCGTTAATCGTAGCTGCCATTAGGCACACAGGTCCAGGCATTACCGTTGTTGCTGGAGTACGAGAATCTCGATTTTCCCTCAGCCAACACGGCTTGATCGTGCTCACTTTTCTATTCCTTGCTAGCGCCAGCCTGTTCCGGTATCGTCAGCCGATAAACTCATAACACAAAGGAGACATACCCATGAGCAATAAAGTTAGAGTCGCATTACTCGGTTTAGGCAGCGTCGGAGAAATTTTCGCAGAAAATTTCCTGGAAAAAATTCAGGAAGAGCACGTCAATGTGGAAATCGTTGCGGTCGCCTCCAGAGACCTGGAATCCCCGGTAGCCATGGGTTTCGTGCACAGCAAAATTCCCGTTTTTCGTGATGCGCTGGAAGTCATCGATCTGGGCGACCATGTCGATATCATTTTCGACCTGACGGGTAATCCACAATTACGCAAGGATCTGCGTACCCGTCTCCAGGAAACCAACAATCGTCACACCGTGATTGCGCCCGAAGTCGTCGCCCATCTGCTGTGGAATTTCTTCGGTGAAGTCGGCGATCTGCCGCAGAGCGCACAAACCGGCTACTGATGCGCAGCACCCGCTGCCAGTGTTAAATTGCGCTCGTCAATACGCAGGCGCCGCTATTCACCTGGCGCCTGCCATACTCAAAATCAGTCATGCATAAGCAAACAGGATTGGGCGCGCTAACCACGACGTCCCAAACCAAACATGGCCGATACAAATGTCGGCAGCCGTGCAGGCAAACGACAAATACCGCGATTTTGCTACCATACAAATACGCCCCATCCTGCCAATGAGGTACATGCATAGAATGTGCTGACGAAAGGCAACAGGAGGTCTCCATGAATAAACGACGTATCAGTATGCATGACATGGTTCTGGGTGAACCTTTGCAATGGGATGTCTACGATACAACCGGACACTTGCTGCTCAGCCGTGGCCATGTCATAGATAACGCACACCAACTGGAATCGTTAGTGGAACGCGGGTTGTTCATTGACTTGCCGCACAAGCCAACCGAGATACCCCACGCAGTGGCACAGGTTCGAGAGCTCCCATCCGTTTTGCGCTTTATCAATCTGGCACACAAACGGCTTGAGGGGTTGCTGTTTGGCTTGCATACCGAGGCGAATGCGCAAATCAAGATTCTCGAGGTTGCCAAAACGGTGATCTATGCCACCAATCTGAATCCTGATATTGCAGTTGCCTGTATTTTGCTCAACCAGAGCGTCAGCAGCTATGCCGGACGCCATTCGATGGATACGGCGGTGGCCTCCCTGCTGGTTGCACAGGTCATGAAAAAAAGCACCGACGAGATTCTAACCATTGTCGCCGCAGCCTTGACAATGAATATTGGCATGCTGCGCCAGCATGACCATTTCCAGGACAAGCAGGGACCGCTGACCGATAAAGAACTCGAATTGATTAAAAAACATCCTGAAGAGAGCGTTCGCTTGCTGAAGCAGGCGGGAATCAACAACCCCGACTGGTTAACCTATGTGCTGCAACATCACGAAAACGAGGACGGCAGCGGCTACCCTTGCGGCCTGAGCGGCCAAGCCATTGCGCAGAATGCCAAGATCATTTCACTGGCGGACCGTTATTGCGCGCGCGTTACCGGACGCACCTATCGCCAGCCTTTGCTGCCATCTGCAGCGTTGCGCGAATTGTTTGTCGAAGACAGCAAAACCATAGACACGCACCTGGCGCCGTATTTTATCCATGAACTCGGCATGTATCCGCCGGGCACATATGTACGTCTGCACAATGGCGAGATCGGCGTGGTCACCCGCAAAAGCAAACAGGCATCAACGCCTGTGGTGCATGCACTGGTCGGGCCGCGCGGCGCCGCCCTGTCCTTTCCGATTCAGCGTGATACTTCAAAAGAACTCTTCGCCATTCGCGAGGCACTTCACCCGGAACAGGCGGATGTCCGTTTCAGCATGCAGCAATTGTGGGGGAAAGAGGCCAGTCTGTGAGCGCGTCAGCCCGCGCCTATGCAAGCAGCGTACCCAGCGCGCCTACCACGATGGTCACCAGTCCCAGGCTCAGATTAATCCCCACCAGCATGCGGATCTGTCCCAGTGCAGCACCGCCCGCCTGCCAGTCCTGTGCGGCGACAGCGCGCTTGAGACGTTTGAACGGCGCAAAGAAAACATGCGCGAATAGCATCATCATGATGATGCCCAGGCCGAACATGGCAGAGACATACATCGGCGGTTTGCCCAGCAGCGCCATCATGTAGAGACCGCTGCCCAGAATCAACGCCACGCACAGCCACACCCAAGGGAAAAACTTGCTGAACACGCCTTCCCACAGTGCTAAACGCTGCGGCGGCTCCAGTCTGGCCGCGGCCACCGGGCGCAGTGCCATATAGGCAAAGAACATGCCGCCGACCCATACGGTAAAACCGATGATGTGCAGAAACTTTGCAAATAACATGGTGCGCTCTCCGTGGTATAAAAACAGTCCTAAGCGTACACAAAAACGGTTGGGATTGTCTTGGCACTCGCGAAAGATTTAGTACAAGCCCCCAGTACGTATTTCTGTGTGTGCTCTGTGGCTAAGTGATTGTCCCGGCCATGCAGCGCCGCACCGGCGCATAACTCCTGCGATGTTCCGGCGTGATGCCATGTTGCGCCAGCGCGGCCAGATGTTCGCGCGTGGGGTAGCCCTTATGGCGGTCAAAGCCGTACTGTGGGTAACGTGCGTGCAGTAACAGCAATTCGCGGTCACGCGCGGTTTTGGCCAGAATAGAGGCCGCCGAAATCGCCGGTTCGAGCGCATCGCCCTGCACAATGGCGCGCGACGGCAGGCTGATTTTCGGGCAATGCAGACCATCCACCAGCACTTCCGTCGGCGTGATGTGCAAGCCTTCGATGGCACGCTGCATGGCCAGCAGGCTGGCTTGCAGAATATTGATCGCATCGATTTCGGCGGCGCTCGCATACGCCACGGCCCACGCCAGCGCGCGTTCCTGAATCAGGATTTCCAGCGCGTCGCGTTTTTTTGCAGTGAGTTTTTTGGAATCATTCAGGCCGACGATGGGGCGCGACGGGTCGAGAATGACGGCGGCAGCGTACCCTGCGCCCGCCAGTGGCCCGCGCCCCGCTTCATCCACGCCGCATACCAGAATCCGCGTCATGTGCGCACCAGATACGGCAGGATGGCGTCGCTCATGCGCTCGGCGGTGTCGCGTCTGAGCTGGTCATGCTGGCGCGCGAACTCGGTTTCGATTTCACGGCGCTTGTCCGCGTCGGTCAATAAATCCAGCAGCGCGTCGGCGAGTTTTTCCGGAGTGGCATTTTCCTGCACCAGTTCGGGCACCACGTCGCGGTTGGCGAGAATATTCGGCAGCCCGACCCACGGCAGATACGCCTGCCGCCGCATGATCCACGCTGTGAGTTTGGGTACGCGATAGGTAATTACCATCGGCCGCTTCAACAGCGCGGCCTCCAGCGTGGCGGTACCGGACGCCACCAGCACCACGTCGGCTGCGGTCATCGCATAATCGGCGTGGCCGATCAGGATGTGCAACGGTGGCGGATTGTCTTCGCTGTACAGCGCACGCTCGAAAATCGCACGCGTGGCACGGCTCAGCAATGGCACCAGAAAAAGCACATCCGGCTGACGCGCATGAATCAACCGTGCCGTATCAACAAACAGTTGTGCATGTTGTTCCAGCTCACTCACCCGGCTACCTGGCAACAGCGCCATGATAGGTTGCGTCGGCGACAATTTCAGCTGCTCGCGCATGGCGGCGCGGTCGGGCTGCATCGGCAGCATGTCGGCCAGCGGATGGCCGACATAGCTGGCGCGGATACCGGCCTGGTGATAAATCGCCGCCTCGAACGGAAACACCACCAGCATTTCCGAAACGGCGCGGGCAATCTTGTGAATGCGGCCACCGCGCCAGGCCCAGATCGACGGGCTGACGTAATGCAGGGTGGGAATGCCGCGCGCCTTGAGATCGGCTTCCAGGCCGAGGTTGAAATCGGGCGCATCGATGCCGATGAACAGGTCGGGCGGATCGGCCAGCAGCGTGCGTTTGAGCTTGCGCCGGATACCCAGAATCTCGGGCAGGTGACGCAGCGCTTCGACATAGCCGCGCACCGACAGCTTGTCCATATCGAACAGGCTGCGCGCCCCGGCCGAGATCATTTTCGGCCCGGCAATGCCAACGAAGTCGATGTCCGGGCGGCGCGCCTTGAGCGCTTTGATAAGGTGGCTGCCGAGCAAGTCACCGGAGGCTTCGCCCGCGACGATGCCGACGCGGGGGGGGCGTGACGCGGCCCCCATCTAGCGGATAATGCCGCGTTCTGAGGTGGCAATGAAATCCAGCAGTGGCTGGATTTCAGCCACGCTTTGCGCCTGTTCAGCGAGCTTGTCGCGCGCTTCGTTAAGCGTCAACCCTTCGCGATACAGGGTTTTATAGGCGCGCTTCAACGCCATCAACGCTGCCGGTGAAAAGCCACGTCGCTTCAGGCCTTCACTGTTGATGCCGTGCGGTGCCGCCGGTTGCCCCGCCGCCATCACATACGGCGGAATATCCTTGAATACCACGCTGGAGATGCCGGTCATCACGTGCGCGCCAATCTTGCAGAACTGGTGCACGCCGGTGAAACCGCCCAGGATGGCGTAATCGCCGACGCTGACGTGCCCGGCCAGCGAGGCGTTGTTGGCAAAAATGGTATGGTTACCGACCTGGCAATCGTGCGCCAGATGGACATAGGCCATGATCCAGTTGTCGTCGCCGATGCGCGTCACACCACCGTCCTGCGCGGTACCCAGATTGAAGGTGCAGAATTCACGCACGGTATTACGGTCGCCGATTTCCAGCCGCGTCGGCTCGCCGGCATATTTCTTGTCCTGCGGGATTTCACCCAGCGAATTGAACTGAAAAATCTGGTTGTCGCGGCCTATTGTCGTGTGGCCGCTGATGACGGTATGCGCACCGACGCGGGTGTCGTCACCGATCACCACGTGCTCGCCGATGATGGCGTAGGGGCCGATGCTGACGTCGTTGCCGAGTTGCGCAGCAGGATGAATGATAGCGGTGGGATGAATCAAGCTGGAACTCATGAATCTGACCTAGCGCAAAGTGGCCATCATTTCGGCTTCGGCCACGCGCTGGCCGTCGACTTCGGCATAGGTGCCGTATTTCCAGATACCCTTTAGATTGCGCAGGATTTCCACGTGCAATATCAGTTGATCACCCGGCACTACCGGTTTTTTAAAACGCGCGCCGTCGATCCCGGCGAAATATACCACCGCATCCGGATTAGGCGCATCGCCCACACTCTTGAACGACAGCAAAGCAGCAGCTTGCGCCAGCGCTTCCAGGATCAGCACGCCGGGCATCACCGGATGCTTGGGGAAATGACCGGGGAAAAACGGTTCATTCATACTCACGTTCTTCACCGCGACGATGTTTTTGCCTTTTTCCAGCGTCAACACCCGATCCACCAGCAGGAACGGAAAACGGTGCGGCAGATAAGCCATGATTTCGTTGATATCCATGCTGCTCATATCGGTTATTTCTCCCCATCTTCAAGTTTTTTTTCCAGCGCGCGCAAGCGTTTTGCCATGCTGTCGAGGTGGCGCATCTGTACCGCGTTCTTGAGCCACACACCTGTCT
>DMQT01000061.1:3934-4059 GCA_003455595.1 Betaproteobacteria bacterium | reverse complement strand
TCAGACACGATATTTAAGACTGTGCTATGGTTCGTGAATCCTGATCCCTTGCAGAATCCCTATGGCACGTTTGCCCCGCTACGTCATTCCCGGTCAGCCGCAACACATCATCCAGCGCGGCAATA
>DMQT01000061.1:3221-3877 GCA_003455595.1 Betaproteobacteria bacterium | reverse complement strand
CACATCATCCAGCGCGGCAATAACCGTCAGGCCATTTTCGCTGCGGATGCCGACTATCAGTTCTTTCGTGACGCCATGATTGAGGCAGCACACAAACACGGGTTGGCGATTCATGCCTATGTCTGGATGACCAACCACGTGCATCTGCTGGCGACGCCGGAAAAGGACGACAGCATCAGTAAGGTTTTCCAGTCTGTCGGTAGAAAGTATGTGCAGTATTTCAATCACACTTACCAGCGCAGCGGTACTTTGTGGGAAGGACGCTATCGGGCGACAGTTGTCGACAGCGAACAGTACCTGCTGACGCTGATGCGCTATATCGAACTCAATCCGGTGCGCGCGGGGATGGTGACGCATCCGCGCGACTATCGCTGGTCGAGCTACGCGTTCAACGCGCGCGGCCAGTCCAGCCCGAACACCGACTGGCTCGCTGCGCATCCGGAATACCTGCGCCTGGGGCTGTCTGTCGACGAACGTCAGGGTGCTTACCGGCAGCTATTCCAAGCGGCGATTGCAGCGCAGGACTTGCAAGCGATTCGGGAATCGACCCACACCGGCTGGGCGCTGGGCGGCGAGCGCTTTCAGCAGCAGATAGAATTGCTGACGCATCGCCGTGCGGCGTCAAAGGGCGTAGGCAGGCCGAGGCGTGAAAACAA
>DMQT01000061.1:0-3096 GCA_003455595.1 Betaproteobacteria bacterium | reverse complement strand
CTCTGCCGCTTCATATAGTTTTATGTTCATCCGTAGATTGTATGAAGCCATTAAAACGATGTGGCTGCAAGTCGTCATTTGAGTCTTTCCACAGAGATTATAGGGAATTGATGCGCGTGTTTGCGCACGTCGCGTTTGAACAAGCGGTGAAGGAACAGATATTCTGTGCGATAGGGACGATTTTCTCAACAGCGTCGGTTGGCTACAATGAACCTCCCCCTGTTTTTCGTATCGCTTAGCCCGTAAGTTTGGCTGAATGCAATGAAGCCCACGCTAGGTTTGACTTGCGCTTTGGTGGTTGGGCTTGCCAGCTCAACCTAACGAGCTCTGCGCTCAGCATACGCTGTGGCTGCTTTAGTTTCCCAAACCGAGGTTGATACGAACAGGCGGCTGGGGCATGATGCAGGGATGATTTTTCTCAATTGCGCTGTTGCGGGCTGTGTGGTGCAACGATGAGCGTTCAACCACCGATTACGCCCGCAGTCCCTGTCTCCATTGCCAGCCGTGGTTTGCTGCGCTACCGTCCGAAATCCTTCCTCAAGCTGATTCTGCTGGGCTTTACGCTGGTCGCGTTGCCGCTGATCGGCGCGCTGATTTATGCGGCGGTATCGATTGACCGGTTGGCGGTGCAGAGCCGTCAGGCGGTGTATCAGTCAGTGCAGATTGCGCATGGCAGCCGGGTGCTGCTGGATGAAATCACGACGATGGAGCGGGGAGTGCGGCAGGCGCTGATTCTGGGCGATGCGACGTTGCTGGAGGGGTTTTTTCAGGCGCACGCACGCTTCGTCAGTCAGCTCAATAAGCTTGCGGCTTTGTCCTTGCGGCGTGACCAGGCGACGGCGCTGGCGCAGTTGCGTACCGCCGAGACGCCGATCTACCAACAGGTACTGTCTGCGCGTGACAGCCCGGACAGCTTGCAGCCGGTGGTGTACAGTTTTGTGCCGCTGCTGGTACAGGCGCGCGGCTTTGCGCAGGGCGGCTATGCGCTCATCGAGCAGGAAGTCAGCGCCATGCAGGACCGGGCGTCGCGGACGCGCTCGATTGTGCTGTGGCTGGTGCTGGCGCTGGTGCCGTTTACGCTGTTGCTGGCGCTGCTGTTTTCGGTGCTGATTTCGCGCCCGATCCGGCTGATCGACGAGGCCATCCGGCGCATGGGGCAAGGCGAGTTGGACAGGCCGGTGAGCGTGACCGGGCCGCAGGATTTGCGCTACTTGGGCGAGCGGCTGGACTGGATGCGGCAGCGCTTGCTGGAAGTCGAGGCGCAAAAGGAACGCTTTTTGCAACACGTGTCGCACGAGCTTAAAACGCCGCTCACTGCCATGCGCGAAGGCGCGGATTTGCTTGCCAGCGGCGTGGTGGGTGAATTGAGCGACAAGCAAAAGAGCGTCGCGAATATTCTTTACGGCAACAGCCTGCAATTGCAAAAACGCATCGAGGATTTGCTCAATTACAGTGCCATTCAGGCGCAGCCGACCGCGCTCAACCCGCATCAGGTGGCGTTGCAGCCTTTGCTCGACCGGGTGTTGCAAAGCCATCAGCTGGCGGTGCTGAACCAGCGTTTGCAGGTCATCCAGCACTGCCCGGAAGTGCATGTGTACGCTGACGAACAGAAGCTCTGCATCATTCTGGATAATCTGCTGTCGAATGCGGTGAAATTTTCGCCGCCCGGCGGGGTCATTCGCATCGATGCGCGCGTGCAGGATAAGACGCTGGTGCTGGATGTGAGGGATGCCGGTGCGGGCGTCAATGCCGCCGACCGCGACAAGGTGTTCGAACCGTTTTATCAGGGACGGCAAGCACCGCAAAGTCACGTCAAGGGCACGGGCCTGGGGCTATCGATTGCACGTGAATACGCCCGCGCGCATGGCGGTGACATCATATTGGTCGAGACTGACCGCGCAGGCGCGCATTTTCGCCTGCATTTACCTTTACAACTTACACAACAATCCCATGCCTGATTTTTTATCCCGCCGTTTACTGGCCTCATGTCTGCTGTTGGGTATGCTCGCTGCATGCGCCGACTTGTCTGGGGGCGCCACGCACAAAACAAGCGGTTTTTCGCTGCCTGCACTGACCAATACGCAGAACGATACGCTGCTGCAATATATTGATAGCGTACGTAAATTGTCGAGCGCCGAACAGGCTCGCGAGCTGGACAAAGCCCGGCTCGGCTATGCGCAAAACAGCAGCGACTTCAATCGCATCAAGCTGGCGTGGGTACTGGCATTGCCCGGGACGCCTTTCCGCGACACGTCGGCGGCGCTGAACTTGCTCAATGAGTTGCCCAAGGACGCCAAGGCTGGATCTGCCGGGCTGCACGCCCTGGCTGGGCTATTGCAGAACGAGCTGGCCGAACGGCAGCGCATCGCCGCCGCCAGCGATGAGTGGGCACAAAAATACAAGGACGAGCAAAAGCGCGCCGATGCCCTGCAATTCCAGATCGACGGCATCAAGCGCATGGAAAAAAACTTGATGCAGCGTAACAAGCGTTAAAAGAGAGGGACTTGCCGTGACAGAAGCCGAGCATAAAATCCTGCTGGTAGACGACGACAGCGACCTGCTGGAATTGCTCTCCATCCGCCTCAGTGCGTCAGGCTACGAAGTGGATTGTGTCAACAGTGCCGAAGCCGCGCTCAACCGCCTTGACGTGTCGCGGCCGCAACTGGTGATTACCGACATGCGCATGAGCGGGATGGACGGGCTGGCGTTGTTCGAGCAGATTCACCGTACCAGCCCGGCGTTGCCGGTGATTATCCTCACCGCGCATGGCAGCATTCCCGATGCGGTTGCAGCGGTGCAGCGCGGTGTGTTTGGCTATCTGGCCAAACCGTTCGACAGTAAAACGCTGCTGGCGCATATCGCCCAGGCGCTCCGGCTGACTCCCGGCAGCGCGCCGCAAACCGAGGCACCGGCAGCCGACTGGCGCGCGTCTATCATCACCCAGAGCGCGGCAATGGAAGACCTGCTTACGCGCGCCAGTCTGGTGGCGGAGGGCGATGCCAGCGTGCTGATCCAGGGCGACAGCGGTACCGGCAAGGAGCTGTTGGCGCACGCTATCCACGACGCGGGCAAGCGCCAGGCGCGGCCATTCGTGGC
>DMQT01000234.1:7189-8154 GCA_003455595.1 Betaproteobacteria bacterium | reverse complement strand
CCAGACTGGTGTTGGACATGGTGCGCGCTCCTGAGTGGGCGGATGAGTGTTGGGATTATGGCTAAAGTAACGGGTAAATTCACATTTACTTTAAACCAAGTTGCTTGTTTGTTATCGGATCTAGCAAATGCCATGCCGAATTAGTTTTGGCACTTTGGGCAGTAAAACGTCGAGCGTTGTCCCTGACGACGCAAACGGATCAATTGACCACATACCCGGCACGGCTCGCCGCTGCGGCCATACACTTTATACTGCTGCTGGAAATAGCCCGGTTCGCCCGCACTGTTGACGAAATCGCGCAAGCTGCTGCCACCGGCCTCGATGGCGCGTGCCAGCGTCTCCTGGATCGCCGCGACCAGCGCGGTGCAGCGCGTTTTGGACAGCCGTCCTGCCGCTGTGCCGGGGCGGATGCCCGCGCTGAACAAGGCCTCGTTGGCGTAAATGTTGCCGACGCCAACGACGTGGTGGCTGTCCATCACAAACTGCTTGATGGCGCTGCTGCGCCCACGTGAAATGCGGTACAGATAGGTGCCATCGAAGGCATCGGATAACGGCTCCGGGCCCAGATTTTCGAGTAGCGGGTGACGCGCTGCGTCGTTTTGCGTCCACAATACGGCACCAAAGCGACGTGGGTCACGCAGGCGGATGCAGGTATGATTATCCAGAATTAAATCAACGTGGTCGTGAACCCCGGCCGGGGTGGCGCTGTCCAGCACACGCAGGCTGCCCGACATGCCCAGATGCAGGATCAAGGCGCCGTGGCTCAGATTGATGATGAGGTATTTGCCGCGTCGGTTAATCTGGATGATGTGTTGCCCGGCGACACGTGCCGACAAATCATCGGGCACCGGCCAGCGCAGCTTGGGATTGCGCACCACAGCGGCGAGCAAGTGCCGCCCGCTGCAATGCGGTGCGAGACCGCGGCGGGTGGTTTCGACTTCGGGCAATTCTGGCATGGCGGCTGG
>DMQT01000234.1:0-6964 GCA_003455595.1 Betaproteobacteria bacterium | reverse complement strand
TATGGCAGCGAAACCGACCATACCGTGCTGGAACTCACGCACAACTGGGATACGCCAAAATACGATCTGGGCAATGGTTTTGGCCATATCGCGGTGGAAGTGGATGACGCTTACCTGGCGTGTGATGAGGTGCGGCGACTGGGTGGCACAGTCACGCGCGAGGCGGGGCCAATGAAACACGGCACCACGGTGATCGCGTTTGTGGAAGACCCGGATGGCTACAAGATCGAATTTATCCAGAAGAAAACACTAGTCCGGTAACCAGTCCATTTTGAACGTCGGCGGGGGCGTGGCGGGCAAGGCGAGCCAGTGCGCAGTGGCGTCAGGCAGTATTTCGTCCAGCAGCACCGTGCGCAACACGGTCGGGTCGTAGGGATAACCGCGTGCGCTATTGGCCGCCAGTAACTGCTGTAGCCAGGCCGCCAGTCGCGCCGGGTAATCGTCGCGCCGCAGCCAGACATAGGCCTGATCGGCGAATTGCCAATAGGGTGCCGGGTAGGCGGTGCAGTGCAACAGCATGGTCTCGTCGCTGGGGGTGATGCCGAGGCGCTCGACCAATAAATTGCGGCGTATTGCGACCGAGACGCTGTCGCGGTCTTCGCGCACGATGTCGGCGCGGGTGCTGTTGTCGGCATGGCGGCGGATGCGCACTAGCGTGTCGGCCAGATTCGCCACTGCACCGTGCTGTGCCAGACGGTGTATGAAATCCCAGTCGTTGTTGACAGTCAGCGCACGGTAACTGAGCGCCGCGGCCTGCTGCACATCGCGCCGGAAAATCAGCCCGCTATGGTAATTTTCGTCGTTGAACAGGCTCCATGCTTGCCAGCGCAGCGGGTCGGTTTCTTTGGCTTTGGCCATGCGCAGGTCGGCCACCGCGCCAAACAGTTCGGCCTGGCAGCCGAATGCAACGCCCTGGAAACTGCGGGCAAAATCCATCCCCACCGCGAGCCAGTCGGGTAGCGGCATATCGTCCGAATCCATGCGCGCTGCATAGGCGCCGCGCAAGTGCTGCAAAGCGGTGTTGCTGGCAGCAGCGTCGCCCCGGCTTTCGGTGTGGCGTAGACCATGAAAACGCGCGTCGCGGCGTTCAAATGACTGGATGACCTCAAACGTGTGATCGGTGGATGCGTCATCGACGATCCAGCATTCCCAGTCGTGCCAGCTTTGTGCCTGGATGGCGTTGAGGGTTTCTGACAGCAGTTCAGGGCGATTGCGTACCGGGATATAAATGCTGACCAGCGGTCGCATGGCGGACTAACGCAATACGATGTCGTGGTCGCTTTGCAGATGCTGGCCGCCGTCGACGGCCAGCATCTGCCCGGTGATCCACACTTGCGTCAGCAAAAACAGCACGGCGCGGGCGATGTCTGCGGGTGCGAGCCCGCCACCGAGCGGGAACAGCGCCTGCGCCGCTTCAAACTCGGCCATCGTCTGCCCGCCGCTGGGCAAGGTCAGTCCCGGCGACACGCCGTTGACGCGCAGCTGCGGTGCCAGCGTTTGCGCGAGAAACGGAATGCTGGCAGCGAGCGTGAGTTTGCTCAGGGTGTAGGCGTAATGATCCGGGTTGAGGCGATGCACTTTTTGATCGACCAGGCTGATGAAACTGCCGCGCTCGTCGGGCTGGGCGTGCTGTACCCAGGCGGTCGCGGCGGCAACAAACGTATCGGCATTGACGCGCCGGTGCGCTTCAATTGCCGTCCAGTCGGTGCTGCGCGGGGTGTCGAGCTCAAACAGCGAAGCAGCGTGTACAAATCCCGTCGGCAGGCGGCCGTAACGCGTGCGCAGCGCGGGCCACAGGGAAAACCACAACGTCGGGTCGGATACATCATGCGTGATAATTTCGCGCACACCGCCTGCAGTGAGCAGTGTATCCAGCGCTGGCGTTCGGGTGCGTACCAGCGCCAGCACGTCCCAACCCGCTTCGATCAAGGTCTCGGTAATGGCCAGGCCAAGGCGCTTGCCGGCCCCGGTGACCAGCACGAGCGGGCGCGTGCTCATGGGGTGGCAGCCGCTGCGCGCAGCCGGGCGTAGCGGTCGCGGTCGATGTTCATGCCCGCTCCCACCGCGTCGGCGTAGGCAATCACGCCGGGTTTGAGGATCTCGACCGCAACGCGTTGTACCCGTGTGTCTTCAAAACAGAATTCGACCACGTCGTGCAGCAGTGTTTCCACCAATTCAGTGTGCGGGCGGTGTTTCCATGCCTGTACGAAGGCGCACACGCGCGAATAATCCAGGCATTCGGCAATGTTTTTTGGGCGGTAGGGCAGCTCGCCTTCGGCGACAACATTGACGATGACTGTTTGCGGCGCGGCGTATTCAAAATCGCAGATGCCGAGGTGCATCTCGACGCGGATGCCGCGCGCAATCATCTGAAACGTCATGGCTAGGGCTCGTTAATGATTAACTTGGACATAAACCCGCAGGGTTGCTATGTATTCGGGCGTCTGCGACGTTGCAAAACTTGCGAATGGAACAACCATTCGCTGCGTTTCGCTGCCTAGCAGCCATCCCGAATACATAGCAACGTAAGTTCAAGTGAGTCATTAACGAGCCCTTACTTGATGACGACCTTGGTCGGGCCGTCAATAGCTTCGATGGCCGCTTTCGGTTCGGTGCCCGCGATCACTTCGCGGATGCCCGGCAGGTAGCGGTTGGCGCATTCCATGGCGAATACCAGCAGGGTTTTCACCATCGCCTCGGTGAGTACGCCGCCACTGATGTCGAGGCTGTTCTTGAAGTTCATTTCGCCGTCGTTCATGTCGATTTCAAAGTTGCCCAGTGGCAAGCCGTAGTTGGCGCGGGTGAGAAAATCGGCCAGTGCGGGGATGCGTTCAATCGGTACTTGCAGGTCTTGCGCGCGTACGTAGACAAACACCCGGCCTGCGTCTTCGTGGGCGTGCACGAAGATGTTCAGTTTGCCGTTTTCGATTTCTACCGGCAGGCTGATGACGGGTAAGTTGGGCACACGCGTGGCGGGCAATTGCATGCTTTCCAGGCAACTCTGGGCGGTTTCAATGAGGCTCATGGTGCTTCCTTACGATAAATATGATTGGCGATCCGTACGAAGTCGGCTACGGCGAGGGTTTCGGCGCGCCGTGTCGGGTCGATGTCGAGCTGGTTGAAATCGTCTGCGCTGAGCAGGCTGCCGAGCGTGTTGCGCAGCGTTTTACGGCGCTGGCCGAACGCAGTGGCAACGACGTTTTCGAGCAAGCCCAGATCCAGCGCATCCATGTCGCTGGCCGCGCGCGGCACCAGACGCACCACGGCAGATACCACTTTGGGAGGCGGATCGAAGGCATCGGCGGCGACGTCAAATAGCGTCTCGATGCTGAAACGGTATTGCAGCATCACCGTGAGACGGCCAAAGTCGCGTGTGCCTGGGTCGGCGGCCATGCGATCCACCACTTCTTTTTGTAGCATGAAATGCATGTCGGCGATGTGCGGTGCGAAGTCGGCGAGGTGAAACAGCAGTGGCGTGGAAATGTTGTATGGCAGATTGCCGACAATGCGCAGGTTTTCACCCAGCGTGCCAAACTCGAACAACAGCGCATCACCGGCGTGAATGGTGACGCGCTCGGATGGATAGGCGCGTTGCAGGCGCGCGATGATGTCGCGGTCGAGCTCGACCAGATGCAGGTGCGGCAGGTGTTCGAGCAAAGGACGTGTCAGTGCGCCCAGACCGGGCCCGATCTCGACCACGGTGTCGCCACTGCGGGGCCGGATGGCGTGCACGATGGCGTTGATGACATCGTGGTCGGTCAGGAAATGCTGGCCGAAACGTTTGCGCGGGATGTGTTTTGACATGTTGGGTTTAGGCGGTGCACGCCAGTTGCGCGGCGAGGTCGATGGCGGCAATCAGGCTGCCGGCGTGGATGCGACCGGTACCCGCCAGTTCCAGCGCGGTGCCGTGATCAACTGAGGTTCGAATGATAGGCAGGCCCAGGGTGACATTCACGCCCGCGCCAAAACTGGCGTATTTGAGCACCGGCAAGCCCTGGTCGTGGTACATGGCGAGTACACAATCAGCTTCGGCGAGTCGCGCCGGGTTGAACAGCGTGTCGGCCGGCAACGGGCCGGTCAGGCGCATGCCGTCCTCGCGCAAGCGCATCAACACCGGCTCGATCACATCGATTTCTTCACGCCCAAGGTGGCCGGATTCGCCCGCGTGCGGGTTGAGTCCGGTGACCAGAATATGCGGATCGGCAATGCCGAAGCGCGTTACCAGATCGTGGTGCAGGATGCGCAGCGTGTGGCTGAGCGATTCGCGCGTCAGCGCAGCGGCGACGTCGCGCAACGGTAGGTGGGTGGTAGCCAGCGCCACGCGCAAGCCGCCGCCCGCCAGCATCATTACCACGCGCGGGGTATCGGTGTGCTCGGCAAGAAATTCAGTGTGGCCGGTAAACGGGATGCCCGCATCGTTGATGACGGCCTTGTTGATGGGGCCGGTGACCATGGCGCCAAAATCACCGTCCTGGCAACCCTGCAGCGCGAGTTTCAGGGTTTGCAGCACGTAGCGGCTGTTGGCCGGGTTGAGCAGGCCGGGGGTGGCGTGGGTGTGTAGCGGCTCGTGCAGCACGGTCAGGCTACCGGCTTCGTGCGTGACCGGCGCGGTGCCGAAGTGCAGCAAGCTGAGCGGCAGGCCGAGCTGTTCGGCACGCTGCATCAACAGCGTCTGGTCGGCAATCACCACCAGCGGCCAACGGCGGGCTTGCTGCGTCAGCATGACGCACAGATCCGGGCCGATACCGGCAGGCTCGCCCGCCGTCAGGGCGATGACTTGGGCGTTCATTTCTGGGTGCGATATTCCACGTAAGCGCTGTCGCGCAACTGGCGCAGCCAGTCTTCCTGCGCGCTTTCAATCTTGCGCTCACGCAGCGCCTGACGTGCCAGCACGCGTTGACGTTCTTTGGTGACGTCCTGGTCGCGCCGCCCCAGCACTTCAATCAAGTGGTAGCCAAACGGTGACTGGATCGGCTGGCTGATTTCGCCAGGCTTGAGGGCATCCATGGCGTGCTCGAATTCGGGCACGGTTTCACCCGGCGAGAGCCAGCCCAGGTCGCCGCCTTTGGCAGCCGAGCCGTCGTCGGAGTATTGCCGCGCCATGTCCTCGAATTTGGTGCCGTTAAGGATGCGCTCACGGATTTGCAGCAGACGGTTTTTGGCGTCGGCAGCGGACACCAGCTCGTTGGTCTTGATCAGAATGTGGCGCGCATGGGTCTGTTTCACCACGGTATTGACATCCTGGCCACGCTTGTCGTTGAGTTTGAGTATGTGGAAGCCGCCGCTACTGCGCAGAATTTCGCTTAACTGGCCGGGTTTCATCTTACTCAGCACATCGGCAAACAAGGTGGGTAGCTGCGAGTTGCGCCGCCAGCCCATGGCGCCGCCTTCGAGCGCGTTGGGCGCATCTGAATAGCTGGCCGAAACCTGCGCAAAATCATCGCCCTTGTTGAGCAGATCAAGTACTTGCTGGGCGCGTGCGTGCAGTTTTTGAATCTGTTCGGTGGTTGCGCCTTCGGGGATGCGAATCAGGATATGGTTGAGGTTGTATTCGTCTTCCTGTCCCTGTTTGGCCTGATTTTCCAGATAGGCGTCCACTTCGGCTTCGGATACGTTGACCTTGTTGTCCACTTCGCGCTCGTGTAGTCGGGTCAGGATGATTTCGTCGCGGATATCCTTGCGGAACTGGTCGAATTCAATGCCTTCTTTTTTCAACGCGGCCTGAAACTGGGGCAGCGTCAGCTTGTTTTGCTCGGCGATGCGCTCAACTGCCTTATCCAGCTGCGCGGCGTCAACGCGGATACCGGTTTGCGCTGCCAGTTGCAACTGGATGCGGTCGTTGATCATGCGTTCGAGCAGCTGTTTTTCCAGCACGGCGCGCGGCGGCAACGCGGTGTTGCGCGCTTTGAGTTGCTGCACGGCGCGTTCGTAGCGGACATCCAGATCATGCCGTGTGATGACGTCGTCGTTGACCACCGCGACGATGCTGTCTACCGGTTTGACGCGCGGCGTAGCGCTGGCTGCGCTGGTCGATGCGCCGGACGGTTTGAGATCAACAGCGTCGGTGGCGTGGGCTACGCCCGATACCAGGCTGGCAATCAGGATAACGGCGGAGAAAATGCGATTAACGGTTTTGAAGGTCATTGGTATTCACGTAGCCGGCAATGCTTTGTTTGAGGACATCCAGCGGGTTAGAGCCGAGTCGGCCGATGCCGTTCAACTCAAGCTGGATGAAGAATGAATTACTCGTCAGATTGGTACCGGTGGCGATGCGTTGCATCACCGCGCGGACTGCCCAGCAGCCCGCATTGTATTCTACCCCTGCCAATCCTTCCACCAGACGGCGGTCGGTGAGCGAATAATTGTAGCGCATCATGCCATACCAGCGTGGCGCCAACGGCCATTGCGCGGACAGGTCGAGCTGCCTGACCGAGGTGACGGCCGCCACCGCAGGGATGCCGGGCAGTGCCGTGCTTGCTGCGATCCCGGGCAAATGGCGGTAGCTGAAGTTGAGTGTTTTGCCCGGCGCGGGGCGGTAGCTGGTGGAAACGCTGTCACGCACCGAGGCACCGATATCGGTGTTGAACTGGGTGGCGGCGTCGGCGCGCCAGGTCGGGGTAATCTGGCCGCCTATGCTGGCCAGAATGTCGGTGTTCTTGTTGTCGGTTGGCACGCCGCCGGGTAGCACCACACGCTGTGGCGCGAAGTAGAAGCGCTGGCCGAGCGCCACGCGGAAGCGTTCCAGCCCGGTGTCGGATTCGATGAAGCGCGAGGTCATGGCGGCGGTGAGCTGGTTTGCATCGTTGATGCGATCGCCGCCGGAAAAGCGGTTCTCGGTGAACATCTGGGCAAAGTTGAAATCCAGTTCGGCGCTGTCGAAATTGGGAATCTGACTCTGATCTTTATACGGAATGTAAACGTAGTAGATGCGCGGTTCCAGCGTTTGCAGGTAATTTTTGCCAAA
>DMQT01000124.1:9420-11134 GCA_003455595.1 Betaproteobacteria bacterium | reverse complement strand
CCGGCGGTGTTGCGGTGATCAAGGTCGGTGCCGCAACCGAAGTTGAAATGAAAGAGAAAAAAGCCCGCGTGGAAGACGCGCTGCACGCTACCCGCGCAGCAGTTGAAGAAGGTATCGTTGCCGGCGGCGGCGTGGCATTGCTACGCGCCAAAGCCGGCGTCGACAATCTTAAAGGCGACAACCACGACCAGGACGCCGGTATCAAGATTGTGCTGCGCGCCATTGAAGAGCCACTGCGTCAGATCGTCATCAACTGCGGCGACGAAGCCTCGGTGGTGGTCAACAAGGTACTCGAAGGCAAGGGCAACTACGGCTACAACGCCGCAACCAGCGAGTACGGCGACATGGTGGAAATGGGCGTGCTCGATCCCACCAAGGTGACCCGCACCGCGTTGCAAAACGCCGCTTCCGTGGCCAGCCTGATGCTGACCACCGATGCCATGGTGGCCGAACTGCCGGATGACAAATCGGCTGGCGGCGGTGGTATGGGCGACATGGGTGGTATGGGCGGCATGGGCGGGATGATGTAATTCGCCTCCCCGGCAACCCCTAAAACCCCGCTTCGGCGGGGTTTTTTTATTGTGTTTGCAAAAATCGACTCTGCGGTAGTAGCATCACATTGCGCCTGAGTCTTTAGCATCGGGCGTTCCACCAATAAAAATGGCACCTGTTCAATGGCAGCCAGTGCCCAACCGCCATAGGAGGCAGTATGACCACTACAAAAATGAACTGGCGGGCGATTGATGCTGACCCCCGCTTTCAGGCATTACACCGCAAAAAAAGCCTGTTTTTGTGGGGCTTGATGATTTTTTCAATGGTCTATTATTTTCTGCTTCCGATCGGCGCAGCGTATTTTCAGGAAATATTCAAAATCAAGGTATGGGGGCCAGTCAACATCGGCCTGCTGTTCGCGTTGTCCGAATTTATAGTGGCGTGGCTGATTGCCTATATCTATTCACGCAAAGCCAACGCTGAATTCGATGCCATGGCGCAAGACATCGTCAACGACGCGCACAACCTGGGAGCCTGACATCATGCGAATTCTTAACAATCGGCCTCAATGGCTGGGATTCAGCCTGTTCAGCATTTTCAGCAATGCTGCATCCGCTGCAGAGGGGGCTGTCGCCACTGAATATAAATGGATAACCTTCGCGGTCTTCGGCGGCATCATCGCGCTAACCATGGCCATTACCTACTGGGCGGCAAAACGCACCCATACTACAGCTGAGTTTTATGCGGCCAATCGTTCCATTTCAGGCTTCCAGAACGGCTGGGCAATTGCCGGGGATTACCTGTCCGCAGCCTCTTTTCTGGGTATTGCCGGACTCATCTCCCTGTATGGCTATGATGGCTTCATGTACTCGGTGGGGTTCCTGGTAGCCTACATCACCGTGCTATTGGTGATTGCCGAACCGTGCCGCAATATCGGCAAGTACACCCTGGGCGACATCCTGGCCTTCCGCAATGATCCAAAGAAATCCAAGACCATCGCTGCTATCAGCACCATTACCGTATCCATTTTCTACCTGACCGCACAAATGGTAGGTGGCGGAATATTGGTCAAAACCCTGATCGGTATCAATTACGAAGTGTCGGTTATCGTGGTGGGCTTGCTGATGCTGGCCTACGTGGTGTTTGGCGGCATGGTCGCCACGACCTGGGTACAGATCGTCAAAGCCGTGCTATTGGTGATCGCATCCATCGTGCTGGTGGT
>DMQT01000124.1:0-9287 GCA_003455595.1 Betaproteobacteria bacterium | reverse complement strand
TCCGATCGACCAGATATCCTTGGGCCTCGCGCTGGTGCTGGGCACCGCCGGCCTGCCGCATATCCTGATGCGCTTCTTCACTGTGCCGAATGCCAAGGAAGCACGTAAATCAGTAATGTGGGCCATGGTCATCATCGGTGGTTTCTACGTGCTGACCTTGTTCCTGGGTCTGGGTGCGGCGATTAACGTGGGCCCTGCCAACATCGCCGGACTGGATAAGGGCGGCAATATGGCCGCACCTATCCTGGCCCAGTACCTGGGTGGCGGTGCTGATTCCATGCTCGGCAATTTCTTCCTCGCGTTTGTGGCGGCCGTCGCCTTTGCCACCATCGTTGCGGTCGTGGCGGGCCTGGTACTCGCTTCCGCTTCTGCGATGGCCCACGATATCTACGTGGGTGTCATCCGCGGCGACCATGCGACACCGGATGAGCAGATGAAAGCGGCGCGCATCTCATCGGTGATCGTGGGCATTATCGCCATCATCATCGGCATCGCCGCCAAGGGCCAGAACATCGCGCACCTGGTAGGCATGGCCTTCGCCGTGGCTGCCTCAAGCAACCTGCCGGCGGTACTCCTCACCCTGCACTGGAAACGCTGCAATACGGGCGGCATCATCCTGGGCATGCTGGTGGGAGCGATTTCCGCGATTGCCCTGGTCATGGTTTCGCCCAACATGACCTACCCCAAGGACGTGGTGAAAGCCGCCAACGCAGTGCTACTGGGCGAGCCTGCTATAGAAGCCAAACCTGCCGTGGCAGCACAGCCTGGCGAAGGTTTTGTGTGCGAGCTGTTTGCCATATGTAAAAAGGCTGAGCCCGCCAAACCGGAGACATTGGCCAAACCAGCCACGCCGGGTGCCGTGGAAAAGCTGGCAGCACTCAACACCCAACTGATCGGCATGATCGACACTGCGGAAATTGCAAAAACCAGAAACGAAATCGACAAACTGGAGAAGGCCATTAAAAAAGCCCAGGACGACCTGAAACAGTACGAAGGGAAAAGCACCAGCATCGTCGGCCTTGAAAAGCCCTTCTTTCTGCTCAAGAACCCCGGACTGATTTCGATCCCGCTGGGTTTCCTGATGGTCATTCTGGGTTCGCTGCTATATCGTGATCCGCACGCTGCCGAAATGTGGGATGAGCTTTATGTGCGCCAGAATACCGGCATCCACGCACACTGAATGTAGAACTTAAACGCGCTACACCAGCCGCTGGCTAACGTCGGTCAGCGGCTTTTTTACGTCCAATCTTGGGGAAACAACTTGACGAAATAGCTCGCTCAGGGTCTAATGGCGGGCTTCACGGCCAGGTAGCTCAGTTGGTAGAGCAGCGGATTGAAAATCCGCGTGTCGACGGTTCGATTCCGCCCCTGGCCACCAGACAGCAGTGACAAAAAAGCCCCATACACACATGTATGGGGCTTTTTTGTTTACCCTTGAATATCTTAATCGGTCTATTATCCCCCCACCATCGCCTGCAATGAGACCTTCTCCGCCAGCAGCTCGGTTGCGGCCTGCGCGCTGAGCGGTTCACTAAACAAATAACCCTGCATCTCGTCGCATTCCATGCTGCGCAAAAATGCCAGCTGATTTTCAGTTTCCACACCTTCGGCAATCAGGTTAAGTTTAAGTCCTTTGGCCATGGCAATAATTGCTGTCACGATTGAGGTATCGCCATCGCGCTCAATATCGGCGATGAATGACTGGTCGATCTTGATGGTATGAATCGGAAATTTCTTCAGGTAAGTCAACGAAGAATAGCCGGTACCAAAATCATCAATCGCAATCTTGATGCCGCCGGCGCTCAGCTGTTTAAGCTTTTCCACGGTGTGCTCAACGTCTTTCATGATGAGATTTTCGGTAATTTCGACCTCCAGCATGCTGCTGTGCAGGCCATGCTGGTTCAATGCCGCATGGATACGTTCAACAAACTGGGTCTGTTCAATCTGTCGCGGAGAAATATTGATGGCCAGGCGCACTGGTGGCAAACCGTGTTCTTTCCAGGTTTTGAGCTGATGGCAGGCGGTATTCAACATCCAGTCACCCAGTTGCGTAATCAGCCCGGTTTCTTCTGCCAGGGGAATAAAGTCCACGGGCGAGATCAAACCGCGTACCGGGTGCAGCCAGCGGATCAGACATTCAAACCCCACCACCTGGCCGCTGCGCAAATTAACCTGCGGCTGATAGTAGGCCACGAACTGATTACGCTCCAGTGCGTGGCGTAAGTCGTTTTCCAGCGAAAGCCGGTTGGACAGCGGCGCACTCATGCCCTCGTGAAACAGTTGGCAATTGTCACGCCCGCAGGTTTTAGCATGATACAGCGCGATATCGGCGTGCTTGATCAGGCTGTCGCCGGTTTCACCATCCTCTGGGAAGATGGACACGCCGATACTGACTGTGGAAAACAACTCGCGATTGCCAATATGGAATGGGCGACCAAGCGCAGCGATGACTTTGTCGGCAATGCCAATGACGGTGTCACTACCGACCAGCGCGGGCAGCAGCAAGCTAAACTCATCGCCACCCATGCGCGCCAGGGTGTCACCTTCACGCAGGCAGGCACGCAGGCGCGAGCCGACTGCCAGCAGCAATTCGTCGCCGAACACATGGCCCAGCGTGTCGTTGACCAGTTTGAAGTGATCCAGATCCAGGCACATCACCGCAAATTTTTCGCCGTTGCGGCGCGCTTGGGCGATGGCCAGATTAAGGTGGTCTTTGTACAACACGCGGTTGGGCAAACCAGTAAGCAGATCGTGGTAAGCCTGATAGTAAATCGTCTCTTCGGCTTTTTTACGCTCGCTCAGGTCTTTTGCCACGCCGTAGGTGCCAAGATAGCGCGAGGCGAATTTATTGTCCGATTCTTCATACATGCCGATGGCGTTAAGTTCAACCGTGACCGCTTTGCTGTCCAGATTGCGCGGGCGACATTCCTTGCAGCGCAAGCGCAGCTCGGTGTAACGGGTAGCGCGTTTGCCGGTGCGCCGTTCGTTGAAGACATACTGCGCACGGCTTATGTCGTCTGGATGTATCAAGCTGGAAAAGTGCTGGCCGACCAATTCACTTGGCTTGAAACCGAGCAGCGATTCAACCCGGTCGTTGACGAAACTGAAATGCCCTTCACAATCCAGCGTGTAGATGAAATCCGGTGAGCTATTGACCAGGAAACGATGCCATTTTTCCGACTGTTCCATTTGCTGCAGGATGGAGCGGTTTTCCAGTTCCAGACGGCGACGCTGCAACACATTGCCTACGCGCTTGAGCAGCTCGTCAGCCTGGTAGGGTTTACGCAAAAAATCCTGCGCGCCGCCGCGCAACGCGTCAATTACAGAATCCACCGAATCGTCACCGCTTATCACGATGACCGGCGTATCCAGGCCGCGGCGCGCGATGAAATCCAGCACCTCGGTACCGTGCACATCAGGCATATACAAATCCAGCAGGATGGCATCAAACTGTTGCCGCGCAATTTGCACCAGCGCGTCGCGCCCATTGCGCGCTACGCTCGCTTCATAGCCATTGTGTTGCAAAATATCGCGCAAACTATCGCGCAACAACGGCTCGTCATCGACCACCAGTATTTTTGGCGCGCTGTACACCTTGTGCACTTCGCCCGCGATGATGCGCTGTTTCAATTCCGCCAGCATGGTTCTCTATCCTTTCGGTTTCATGACCGCTTTACAGGCGCCGGCAAGCGAATGATGAATGCCGTGCCCACCGGCATGGCCTCGCATTCGATACTGCCGCCCAAACCACGTACCAGACCATTCACGATTGCCAGTCCCAAACCCGCATGATCACCGCCCTTGCGGGTAGCAACCGGCTGGAACAAACGGGCACGGATCGCATCGGGAATGCCTTGCCCGCTGTCTTCAATGCGCAACTCTACCCCAACATCGCTACGTATTTGAGTACGTAGCGAGACAATGCGCAGCTTGCCGCCATCGGGCATGGCTTCTACTGCATTTTTAATCAAATTCTGCAAAATCTGCTTGAGCTGGCCAGCATCGGTTTGCAGCGCAGGCAAATCCGCTGCCAACAGCGTCTGCACCTGCACGCGCGCGGGTTCAATCAGCGTTGGCTTGAGCAGGCTCAACATGTCGATCACGGTACGATTGAGATCAATATTCGCCACGAAGTTGGGTGCGAATCCCTGCCCACCGAGCAAGCCTTTAAGCATACTGCCGACACGGTCAATTTCATCAGAAATAATTTTCAGATCGGCGTGTGCAGCATCATCCTGCGGCAGCTTCATGGCGACGATACGCAAATAGTTTTTTACGATACTGAGGGGGTTGTTCACTTCGTGCAGTATCTTGCGCGCCTGTTCGGCGCGTGGCGGTGACGCAGGCGCTTTAGGCGACAGCTTCGATCCCAACGCGCTTCCTGCCTGATGCCCCAGACGCGACAATACAGGCAAACGCACGGTCAGACGCTCGGCATCTTCTGCACTAATGGCACATACCGCCAGACCTGCCGCTTTGCCAGTGCTCAGCAGCGGCAGACATAGCATCCCCGCGCCGCCCGCCAGGCTCATGACCTGCTCATCCAACACCGTCAGCAGCGCTTCCGGGGTTTGAAAACTGTGCAGAGGGTGCCCTTGACGCAGCGCACGCGCCAGCAGGCTGTGCGGGTCGTCAGCCGCAATTTGAATCTGCTCGGCCAAGCCATTTGCCGCACCATTCACGCCTTGCAGCACGCCCTCACGACTGCTGGGTAAAAACAACACGACCTCTTTGAGGCCAAACAAGGATTGCAGATTGTGCCGCAAGGCTTGCTGCCAGGCGGCAAGATCCGGCGCGCTGAACAAGCTGTTTTTTGCGCTTTGTATGGCGACCATGTCACGCACGCGTTCGGCCAATTGTTGTGGCTGCGCCTGCTCTGCCAACGCCAGTGGCGAAACCTGGGTACGCGCCGCATCGGCTCGGAAGCGGCGACGCTCGCCTTCCGGCTCTGCGTCCGGCTGCGCCGGGGCCGGTTCAGTGTGAGGCGCCACCGCAAATGCAGTTTCCGCTTCACGCAGACGCGTCTGTGCCAGCTGCTGCAGCGCACGCGCGTCGTCTGCGGATAAATTCAGCACAGCCAATACACTCGCATCCAGCGTCGCATCCGCCTCTACTTCAGCCAGATAATGGGCGACGCTGACAATGCGTACCAGAACATGGGCATTAAGTAGTCGCTGTGGCAACTCATGGTGATAGCGGATGGCGTCAGCCAGGAAAGAACGCAGCCCCCAGCTTTGCGCCACACTGGCACCCGCCTGGGCATGGTTAATCTTCAGTTCACGGGATTCGCGCGCCAGCAACGCCGCCTCGTCGTGCGCGCCAGCCATGGCATTGAGATAGGGTGTCGGGGCGTGTGCCCACAATATAGCGCGGCCGATGTCGTGCAGCAGACCAGCCAGATACGCTTCATCGCCGTCGGCATACGCCACTTTGCTGGCCAGCGCCCGTGCCAGATGAGCACTGAGCAAGGCATGGTGCCAGCGCTGTTTGATCTCGTTCAACCCCACACCCGGCGTAGTGTGCGCTATATAGTTCAACGCGGCATTCAATGCCAGTTCGCGAATGTCTTCAGTCCCCAGCGTTGCAAACGCGATTTGCAGCGCACTACCATGCACGCTGGACTTGGCCGGGCGTGAGGTAGCCGATGCCAGCACCTGGGCGGTAAGCGCCTGATCTTGTCGCAACAAAGCAAGCATATCTTCGAGCTGAGCCTCTTCCTGGTCACAGACGACCAAAAGCCTAAGCAGCAGATGCGGGAGCGCAGGGAGAGACGTGATGTCGAATTTTTCGAGCATTTTATGTAAAACAACTCCCATTGCGACGTTTATAATTTGATTTCATCTGACTTGTCAATCAAAATATACCTTGCAATGAACTTAAAAAAGTTTTTAATTTGTTTCGCTAAGTACCGAATTTTTTGCTACATTTGTTCCTAATCCACCTAGCCGATTGATGCCATGAACCTACCGCGCCTTGTTTTGCTTTGCGCCACACTGATGCCATTTGTCTGGTCTGGTGCGCATGCCAGAACACCGCACGTTCAAAACCTTGCCTACATTTCGCCTGCCAGCACCGAAGAACCCCAGCTCAACGCGCTGTCCGCCTTGGTACTCAACCAAAGCAATGGTGAACTGCTGTACCGTAAAAACATCGACGTCGAAACCCCTATTGCCTCCATCACCAAGCTCATGACCGCAATGGTGATGCTGGATGCGCATCTACCCATGGATGCCTCCATCACCATCAGCGCCGAGGATGTGGACACCCTGCGCCACAGCAGCTCGCGTCTCGCCGTAGGCACCACGCTGAGCCGCAGTGAAATGCTGCACCTGGCACTGATTGCATCAGAAAACCGCGCTGCCTATGCTCTGGCACGCAATTACCCGGGCGGCATCACACGCTTCATTGCTGCCATGAATAACAAAGCCCGCAAACTGTTAATGACGCACACCAGCTTTGAAGACCCTACCGGCCTAACCAGCAATAACCGTTCCACAGCTGAGGATCTGGCCAAATTAGTCGATGCTGCCAGCAAATACCCGCAGATTCGCGACATCACGACCACCGGCACCTACGAAATTGCGCGTCCCGCGCTGGTACGTGTCGGCCACAAACGCAAAAGCGAATGGCGACATATCGTGCGACGTGTCGAATTTCATAACACCAATCGTCTGGTGCGCGACACCAACTGGAACATCGAGCTATCCAAAACCGGCTTTATCAACGAGGCCGGACACTGTTTGGTGATGCAGGCTAAAATCGCAAACAAACAGGTCATCATTGTGTTGCTGGATGCGTACGGAAAATACTCCCGCATTGCTGACGCCGAACGCATCAAAACCTGGCTGGAGCAGCGTAGCGAAGGACCCGTTGCGCTGAAGCTTGATCGCATGAACGGCGTCTGATCCAGACACTGCATCACCTAAATTTCAGCCAAAAATAAATCAAGACAGCTTCAAATGCATTAATAGCGCTTGCTATCAGCATGGGATAAAAACGACCTGATACCCACGCGCCCATGTCCGCTGCGTACTATATCCAACTGCTACTCGAAGTCATGCTACCAATGGCCTTGCTGGTGGCCGCGGGCGGCTGGTGGCGGCGCACGCTGGGAGCGAGCGGCGTGCCGGTGGTGCGCGGTTACATCACCACCATCACCCTCAATCTGTTTGCCCCGGCGCTATTGTTTGCCGCTGCGGCCAGCGCGCAAATAACCACTGACCTGCTTTCGGTACCGCTGCTGCTGGCGGTGGGTATGGTTGTGAGCGCGGCTGTGCTGTATTTCCTGCTGTTCCGCACCCGGCTTGGGCACAATTTAAGCGCACCCACGCGTGCCGGTCTGCTGCTGTGCAGCGTATTCGGCAACGTGCTGTTCATGGGCTATCCGCTACTGCATTTTTTGTTCGGCAACGAAGGTGCGCGTTACGCCGCATTTGCCGATATGGGCGCCGCCACGCCCCTGCTCTGGAGCGCGGGTGTGTGGATCGCAGTGCATCTAGGCGGGCAGGTCGAGCGCCCGGGCAACGCTCTCAAGAGCTGGCTGATGCTGCCGCCGGTGTGGGCATTCTTGCTCGGTTTGCTGGTTGGGCAGTCCGGCCTGGAACTCAAACCGCTGGTCAGTGCTGCGCGTCTGATCGGCCAGCCCACGGTGCCGGTCATGCTGCTGATGCTGGGACTGTCGATCCCGTGGAGCCGTCTGCGCCCCACTGGCGCCGTACTCGGCGTGGTCGCCTACAAACTCATCCTCATGCCGATGCTGGTGGGCGGCGTCGCGGTCCTCTGGCTGGGCAAGCTGGGTGAGGCGCAAATCGCCGCCATCATCGAAGCCGGTGTGCCGACCATGCTGATGGCACTGAGCGTGGCGGATCGCTATAAACTTGACGTTGAAATCGTTGCGCTCGCGGTGGCGTGGAGCACCGTGCTGTTTTTGTTTACATTGCCAATCGGGCTCATGATCCTGCTCTAGTGCGCTTTACTCAGGCTGCGCTTGATAGCCAATCGCTGTGCCGATATGCGCAGCAGCCATTTTCAGTGCTGTGCTCCAGCCCGTTTTATGGCGCTCGGTCGGTGCCGAAATCGACAGCCCGGCAACCAGCTTGCCCTCCGCGTCGCGAATTGGCGCGCCCAGACACGCCACGCCCAACTCGGCCTCTTCCCGGTCATGCGCCAGTTGCGACTGCCGCACCTCAAGCAGCTCGACGTTCAAGGCATCCAGCGTAGTCAGCGTATTGGCTGTATATTTGGCCAGCCCGGTGCGCTCGGCGTAGGCCATCACCGCACTGGCACTGTCTTCGGCCAGAAAAATCTTGCCCACAGCCGTAACGTGGAGCGGCGCATGCGCACCCACCACTTGCACCACCTGAATCATGGTTTGGCCGCCCGTCACGCGTTCGATATACACCACCTCATCGCCGCGTCGCACAATCAGATTCACCGTCTCGCCGGTGGTCTCAGCGAGCGCCTGCATATGCGGCATGGCGACCTGGCGGATATTCAGTCGCGCGCGCAGGCGATTGCCCACTTCCAGCCAGCGCACACCCAGGTCGTATTCACCGATGCCGGTTTTTTCCACCAGGCCGTGCGCGATCAACGCACCCAGGATGCGGTGGGCGCTGGCCGTGTGCAGCTCGGCGGCCTGTGCCAGACGGCTGAGTGACAACGGACCCGAGGCGCGCGACATCACCTGCATCAAGCCCATGGCGCGATCAAGCACCTGAATAGAAGACACGTCTTTTTTCATAATGTGAAAATTTATCACACTATGTGAAATTAAACGCGCAAATCTGCTTAAATAGCCGTATCAATGTCGCATTGCGTGGCGCATTTTCATATTGTGAAAGGAACACCATGAGCACTGTCACCCATCCGGCCTTCTGCGAAGGCATCCAGTATTTCGCTGACAGCTTCCCTGAAATCGACCGCCTTGGTGCGACCCCGCTGCTCAACTCCAGTACGCCCGCGCTGCCCGACCCGAGCAGCGAAGCCGCCATCTACCAGACCCTGCTGGCTGCCGACGCGCTGCGGTACCTGACCCTGCAAGTGACCGGCAGCAAGTCGTCCGGTCATCCGGGCGGCTTCGCTTCCAGCGCCGACGCCGTCGCCGCGTTGCACCTGCTCGGCCACCGCAACATGGTCACAGAAGTCGGCCACCACGCACCCGGCTTTTACTCGGCAATGTTCCTCGATACCTCGCTCGAAGCCATGGGCATTCATAGCGTGGCCGAAATGCGCGCGCGTTTTCGTGAAATGCACGGCCTGCTCGGCCACTTGTCCGGCGCGATTCCCGG
>DMQT01000293.1 GCA_003455595.1 Betaproteobacteria bacterium | reverse complement strand
TGATCAACCGGCCTTCCGGCCCCGCGATCTGGCTGTCCGGCGCAAGGCCTTCCAGCACCGCCCGCTTGAGTCCGTGCAGCCACGGGCCTACCGCCAGCCCCCGCTCGGTCAGGCAGTTTTTCCAGACGTTGACATGCTGCTTCTCCTCCAGGGCGAAGGCGAGGCAGGGCGTGTGGTGGTCGAGAAAGGTGCAGCGCACGCGAAAGCCGGGCGCATCGAGCAGGCTCCAGTCGTTCAGGCTGATCCGTGCCTCATCCTCGCGCCGGAAGGCATGGCGAACGCGGAAAACCGCCTGTTGCGCGGCGCCGTCCTCCGCCAGCTCGGTCGCGGTGATGGAAAAGTCGTTCTCGTAGCGATGCACCAGATTCCAGGTGTAGGCCGAAAGCTTCGCCTGCATCTGATCCAGAAAACCCGGCGGGCCATACAGACGCACGTTCCGCTCCCGCCCCAGGCAGATGCGCAGGAACCAGTCGAAGCCCATGAAGTGATCCACGTGACAGTGGGAGACGAAGATGTCGGACACGCGCAGCAGCTTGCGCGGCGGCAGGGCGTGGATATCGCCGAGGTCGAACAGCAAGGCGCGGCGCTCGAACAGAAAATCCACGAACAATGCGGGATCGCCGAAGGGATCGTTGACGAGATAGGGATGAAACGCAGGCCGCATTCAAACCTCCAGCAGTTTCCTCGCCCAGGCCGGGACAGGCTGCAGGCGCGTTCAGGATAGACCACGTCATTATTCCTCAAGGCCGCGCCAATGGACAATCTGGTCTAAACGTTCACCCCACCCGGTACAGAATCTGCCGGATGGTCAAAGCCGCAGAGGCAAATGCACTGCAATGAAGCCGAAACTCGCGCCGAGTTCAAACAGATGACCGGCCTGGGCGACAAGGTGGCGCAGATACTGGTCTCGCGCCTGCTCAAGACCGCGCTGGTGAAAACGGACACCCCGCTTGGGCCAGTGCGCTTTAGGCTGTCACTGGATGCGTTGCAGTTCTGTTTTCCTGACCTGTACCCTGAAGCAGCGACACGGCCGGATAAGGACTTGATTGCACCCCAGCCGCCATCTGGCCGCATCACTTCAACACGATTTAATTTTAATCTGAGCCCGATCCTCGTTGAAAACAACCTTTTAGATTTGCCGGTAGCTTGGTCTCTTCGAAGAAATCTCTTCGTCGAAAAATTCACGGAACGTGATTACGTTTATCTTGCCGTTGTAGCAAGTTTCCTTCGATTTTTTTAGAGACTCAGGAACAACCAAATGAATTCCCTAATTGTTCATGTCATCTATAGCAGCCGAAGATACTCGATCATCGACGGTTGCCAAGAATAGTGCGCAGTTGAATTTCTCCATTGCCACCTGTTTCCAGCGCTCACGAAGTGTGGTTTTTGCCGAGAGCACCATCGCATCTTCGAACGTCCTTTTTTTAGCCTTCAGCACTACAAGGCTAGGCAGTACAAAGTCTGGGCGGCGACCTCCCGTTACAGCTTGCTCTTCAAAAGAAATCCGACCATCACGAAGAAGCCTTGCGATGTGTTGTTCAAAGGAACGTCCCGCACGCGACTTTCGGTGCTGACTTGCGCTCAAAAAAGTTGCATCCAGATCGGGAAATCCACGTACGACTGAAGAAACGATATCTGCCCACCACTGCTGTTGATTCGGATTTAGTCTATGTCAAAATTTAGGGATAGCGAATAATCCCAAGCAGTTACAGCTTCGAACGTTTTGATCAAACTCGACAAATCCTCAAATAGTCGTAGAGATTTTTTTTCATCTTCACTCGCCACTCGAAGTGCTACAAACTCATGCAACGCATGGTCGTCGCTGTTAGGGCCGCCTGATAAATCCCACAGTTCCTTGTACAAAGCTGGAATACCGACTTGCTCTGCGACGAAGTATTCATCCGATTCCAAACGGGCGCGTAAAGCCGCGATGTCATTTTGTGATGGAACGCCTGACAGAAGAATTTCTCCCCAAGCCTTATAATTTGATGCGTCGCGGTAAATGTACTCAAAAATACAACACTCCTTTGGAGCGTCACTGGGTATCCCCGCCTGCTTTTCGGTGCGCCGCATAATGGCTACTTCCTGTTGTCCACAAAGAGTTTATTTCTGTGCCACGCGATAAACTCAGCTTGCGGTGCGAAACGTTCTGGCTGCTCGATTGTGCGACCATTTAACGGCAATAGAACCTCCATTACGAAAGGCTCGTTCTTCCGCTTTAACTCCTCCGAGACAACGATCTTGAAGTCATCGGAGAGCGTTATCAGCCCCTTATCAAAAGCCCTGTCATGAATCGCCGAAAGGCACAAGCCATTGCTCGGGTTCAGGCGGTTTGCTTTATCCATGCTCCACGGCACAATGTGGCTGGCAATCAACAAGCGCGGCTCTGACAGGCCAGACATGCAGCAACGTCCACGATAGCTACTGAGTACAGCACGGCGAAAGAAATGCTGCTTGATTCTCTGTGTTGTTAGAATTTGCCGAGTTTCTCCAGTGAAATCTTCTGGCAATAGATCATCGCTTTCCGGCTCCAAATCCTCCACGGAATTCTTGTCTAGTTCCTGCCGGAGTAGTTGGCATTCCACAGCCAGCCTTTCCCAATCCGAGTGGAATTCGTCCCATACCTCGCGATCAAATGCCGATGCATTTCCCAAGCCTACTCGACCCGTACTCGTAATCGCTGGATCAATGCTTGCGATGTTAAGCATCTTCATAGCAACCGCATCAGGAGTGCGACCGATAACCTTTGCCAATACAATTATTTCCGGGTTGCGTCCGTGAATTCGCCCGTATGGCAGCTGACAATACAAGTGGAAAGCCAGCTTTACTTGCTCTTTTGTCCAAAGCCCTGTGGCCATGATGTCTTTCGGCGAGGTCGCTGCGGCAAACATGCCTGCCTACTCCTTGGGGGAAATAAAAGAAGTCACGAGTTTAGCAGTTGCTTCTATCATCGGTACAACAGCAG
>DMQT01000256.1 GCA_003455595.1 Betaproteobacteria bacterium | reverse complement strand
GTGGACCACAGTTGCTGGTCGATATTGGCCAGCAACTGTGGGTCTTGACTGTAGAGCATCACACGCAGTCCTTGGCGATACGCCTTGCCGGTGAGCTTGCGCGCCAGATCGAGTTTATCCGGCGCGTGCGTGTAAAAGTCTATCCGCGTCATCCGGCCTGGCCTGCACGTGCCAACAGGAAGTGCACCAGCAACGGCACGGGACGTCCGGTGCCGCCTTTTTTCTTGCCCGACTTCCACGCGGTACCGGCGATGTCCAGATGTGCCCAATCGTATTTCTTGGTGAAACGCGACAGGAAGCAGGCGGCGGTAATCGAGCCGCCGGCGCGCCCGCCGATATTGGCGATGTCGGCAAAATTGCTGTCAAGCTGGGGTTGGTAGTCGTCCCACAGCGGCATGCGCCAGACGCGATCGCGCGAGGTGTCAGCGGCTTGCTCGATTTCACGCGCCAGCTTGTCCTGATTGCTGAACAGGCCTGAGGCATGGTGGCCGAGCGCGATGACGCACGCGCCAGTGAGGGTGGCGATGTCGATCACCGCAGCGGGTTCAAAACGTTCGACGTAGGTTAGCGCATCACACAGAACCAGGCGGCCTTCGGCGTCGGTATTGAGAATCTCAATGGTCTGGCCGGACATCGAAGTGACGATGTCGCCCGGCTTGTTGGCGTCGCCGTCGGGCAGGTTTTCGCAGGTGGGGATGATGCCGACGATGTTGATCGGCAATTTCAATTCAGCCGCCGCGCGGAATGCACCCAATACGCTGGCCGCACCGCACATGTCATATTTCATTTCATCCATCTCGGCGGCAGGTTTGAGCGAAATGCCGCCCGCGTCGAAGGTGATGCCCTTGCCGACCAGCGCTACCGGCTTGTCGCCTTTTTTGCCACCGTTGTGTTGCATCACGATGAGTTTGGGCGGCTGCCGGCTGCCTTTGGCGACCGACAGGAATGAACTCATACCGAGTTTTTCCAGTTCTTTTTGCGACAGTACCTCGCATTTGAATTTGTAGGTCTTGGCCAGCGCCTGCGCCTGCTCGGCCAGATAGGTGGGGGTGCAGACATTGCCCGGCAGGTTGCCCAGGTCTTTCGCCAGCGCCACCCCGGCGGCAATCGCCTGGCCGCGTTTTAGCGCGGTTTCGGCTTGTGCCTGATGCGCTTTGTCGCTTATGCACACCACCAGCTTGCGCAGTTTGCGCAGTTTGCGCGGCTTTTTGTCGTGTGTGCTTTTGAGTGTGCCAGGGTCGTATTCGCTGCCGTGTGCGGCCAATACGGCCTGCTCGATGTTCCATGCCAGATCGCGCGACTGGACGTTGAGATCGCTCAGGAAAAAAGCGGCGTCGGCGGCGCCACTGTCATGCAGCGCCATGAACGCGGCATTCACGGCTTCAAGGTAGGCCTTGTCATTCAGTTCGCGCTCACGCCCAAAACCGACCAGCAGCACGCGTTCCGCCAGTGTACCCGGCACTTTGTGCAACAGGCAGGTGGTGCCGAGGCGGCCTTCCATGTCGCCACGCTTGAGCAGGTCGCTCAGGTAACCTTGCGACAGGGCGTCCAGCGCGCTGGCAGCAGGCGTGAGTTTGCGGGATTCATACACGCCGACGATGACACACGCGCTGCGTTGTTTGTCTGAGCTGCTGCTTTTTATGCTAAATTCCACCGGATATGCTCCTTGAGAGTGCGCTGTCTGAATGTTGGATTTTCGGGCACAACTGCGCCGAAACCCGCATCCCGCATTATTTGCAGTGTGCGTCCAAATGTCAAAATAACTGGTTCGTTTAATTTTAAATAATGATTTTTCGCCGCGCGCTGTTGCGTGAACTTGTCTACAACTGCCTGGCGGTATTTGTGGTGATTGTTGTCATCACGCTGTCCACGCTGTTTATCCGTCTGCTGGGCGATGCTGCACGTGGTGACCTGGCGGTCGATGCAGTGCTGGCCTTTCTCGGCTTTGGCGTGTTGAATTTCCTGCCCGTGCTGTTATCGCTGTCGTTGTTTATCGCAGTGATCATGAGCTTGTCGCGCGCCTATCGCGAAAGTGAAATGGTGGTGTGGTTCAGTGCCGGACTGAGTTTGACGGACTGGATCAAGCCGGTGCTGTATTTTGCCTTGCCGGTGGTGTTTGCGATTGCGTTGATCAATCTGACGGTCATCCCGTGGGCGCTGCAAAAGAAAGATGTATACCGGCAAATGCTCAATAGCCGTGAGGATTTGTCCGCCATCTCGCCGGGCATATTCGCGGAATCTCGCAATGGCGACAAGGTGTATTTTGTCGAATCGTTTGCGCGCACCGGCACGCGCGTTAAAAACATCTTCATGCAATCGGTCGAGAACAACAAGCTCGGTGTGGTGGTAGCGCACGAGGGCTTCCACACCGAATTGCCGAACGGCGAGCGCTATCTGGTGCTGGATCAGGGGCGCCGTTATGAAGGTGTGCCAGGACAAGCCAGCTACCGGGTGGCTGAATTTGGACGTTATTACATACGCATAGAGCCGTATATGCTGCCTGCGCATCAGGCCTTTGAGCCCAAAGCGCTGCGCACCACCCAGTTGTTGCGTGACCCAACGGCAGCCAACATGGCCGAATTTAACTGGCGCTTGAGTTTCCCAATCAGCGCAGTGATTCTGACGCTGATGGCAATCCCGCTGAGTTTCGTTAATCCCCGTGCCGGACGCTCGTTCAGCCTGATCGTGGCCTTGCTGGTCTACGTGATTTATAACAACCTGCTGGGTGTGTCGCAGGCCTGGGTGGCGCAGGGCCGGATACCCAGTCTGGTGGGCATGTGGGGCGTCCATCTGATCATGCTGATGGTATTGCTGGGAATGTTCTATCAGCGCACCCGCATGCGCCCCTTCTGGCGTCGTCGCGCATGAAGATACTGCCGCGTTACCTGGCGTCCGAGGTGTTGCTGAATACGCTGTTTGTATTCACTGCGCTGGCCACCCTGTTTGCATTTTTTGACCTGATTCAGGAACTCGGCTCGCTCAAGGGCGGTTATGGCTTGCTCAATATACTGGCGTTCGTGGGCTTGAGCCTGCCCGGGCATATTTACGATTTGTTACCGGTTGCGGCGCTGATCGGCACCATTTTTGCGCTGTCGCGGCTGGTGGCGAATTCGGAATTTACCATCATGCTGGTATCCGGCGTGTCGATGGCAAAGGTGGCGCTGTATCTGATGCTGGTGGGACTGCTGTTCGCGCTGCTGACGTTCACGTTTGGTGAATTTGTTGCGCCTGCCAGCGAACGCTATGCCCAGCAGGGCAAGCTCAAGGCCACCAATCGGCTGGTGGCGCAGTCGTTTCGCTCCGGGCTCTGGGTCAGGGACGGCCAGGATTTCATTAATATTCGTGAGGTCACGCCTGACATCCAGCTACGCGACATCAATATTTACGAATTCGATACCGATTTTCGCCTGCAGACCATCCGTCACGCTGCGAGTGGCGACTACCAGCGTAACAACCAATGGAAGCTCACCGGCATTACCGACACCCGGTTCAGTGGCGGCGATGTGAATGTCACGCAGGCGCCGGACACGCTATGGCGCTCGGTGCTTACGCCGGGAGTGATGAGCGTGTTGCTGATTGCGCCGGAAAAAATGTCGGCAGGCAATTTGTGGTCGTATATCGAGCATTTGCGCAAGAACAAACAAACCGCTGAACGCTACGAAATAGCGCTCTGGAGCAAGCTGTTTTACCCGCTCGCGGCACCGGTGATGATGCTGCTTGCGCTGCCTTTTGCCTATCATCGGCCGCGCGCTGGGGGTGTCAACGCGCGCATTCTCGGCGGCATCATGGTGGGACTGGGGTATCACCTGCTCAACCGCTTGTTTGCCTATCTGGGTTTGTTGAATGACTGGCCGCCGCTATTCAGTGCCTCGCTGCCCACATTGCTGTTTTTGATACTGGCAGTGGTGCTGATTCGCAAGGCGCAGCGGCAGTAGTCTAGACGTCGGTTCTGACTAGGCGCGTACCGCTCAGCCGGTCGTGCAGAAATTGCCGGTCGCGATCGAATAAACCCCATATCTGGCTAAACCCCAGCAATACTGTCGCCACCCCAAAACGCGTCAGCGCCTGCTGAAAAGTGATTGCTGTGCCCTCTGTATTGACCACCCGAATTCGCCAGGTTTTCATTGCCAGTGTTTGTCCGCGCATCCAGAACCAGATGAAGTAAGACGCTGTTACCAATAGCAAATATACCTGCAGGACAATTTTTTCGAACGGTGAGTGGACGTTATGCGTTAGCGCAATGAATGCATAATCTGCGATGAACCAGAGGGCCAGCAGAAGGAATGCTTCGTACAGCATGGCGGAAATCCGGCGCCACCAACCGGCCAGAGGAAGAAGGGGAGTTGCACTTTTTTCCATAATCTCTATTCTATTCAAAAAAGCGTCACAAACAGCGCACAGACCCAGATGCTGTAGCGCAAAACGGAGGACTCGAAATGCATATCGCCAAACAACTCATGGCCATCCCGGGTGTGATCGCAGCAGGAGAATACGCCTATCGGGGTGATCGTTACACCTATGAAGGCAATCTTACCGATGAATTTGCGCGCATGGCGGCTATTTTGTGCCGCGCCAACACCCTCAATACCAGCATGCAGGCTGAGATATTCAGTTCATTTTCCGAGCACTGTGGTTGTCGACCGCTACAAGGTTGGATAGTGCGTGGTCGTCAGATCAGCGTCTGCGCCGTGGGTAATTTTTTCTGTCTGCTGGAAAATCGCCAGGGTGTAATGAACGACGTCATGACGGTGATGCGCGCCAAAGTGGGCGATATCCATGATGGCGTAATGAAAGCCATGTATTCAAAAATCGGCGGCGATACGACTGAACAGCTGGTTTGAAACATACCAATAATCTGAATAAGTGGAGACTAAAATGAATCTGGCAAAATTGATGGAAGTGCCTGGCGTGATGGCAGCATTCACGTATACCGATAAAGGCGATCTGACTGGTCAGGTTATTAAAGAGGGCAATGAACTGACCCCCGCAGTGCTGGATTTGCTGGCGCACACTTGCGTCGCCAATATGGCAGTGGCCACCATGGAAGCGCGTGGCTGGGAAGCGCTCACCGGACAAAAAGGGTTTGAGCCGCTGCAGGGATTTTCCCTGGTAGGACTGGATTGGTCGGCGGTTGTAAATGGTAATTGCGGCGTGGTGGTCAAAAACCGCGATGCCGATTACGAGGCAGCCTTCGCCGCTATTTCTGCCTGTACGGTTATACACA
>DMQT01000085.1 GCA_003455595.1 Betaproteobacteria bacterium | reverse complement strand
ACGCGTCGTTCTGCGTTGGCTTCGCAGCTGAAAGCGAAAATCTGCTGGTCTATGGCGAAGCCAAGCGTCAGCGCAAGCAGTTGCCACTCATCGTCGTTAACCGGGTGCAGGATGCACTGGGTAGCGATGAAAACGAATTATGGCTGCTCGATGACGCAGGTAGCTACGCGCTGCCGCGTGCCGACAAACTGACGCTGGCCTGTCAACTTATTGACCATATTGCCAATTTATATTCACTACAAAAACAGGGATGACCATGTCACGCCAAATAGACATCAAGATACTCGACGCGCGTCTGCGTGATTTTTTACCCGGTTACGCCACGCCCGGTGCCGCTGGCATCGACCTGCGCGCCTGTATTGATGCACCCATCAGCCTCGCGCCCGGCCAGACCGAGCTGGTGCCTGCGGGCATGGCAATCCACATCGGCGCGCCCGATCTTGCGGCGGTTATCCTGCCGCGCTCCGGGCTGGGACACAAGCATGGCATTGTGCTGGGTAATCTGGTGGGTCTGATCGATTCGGATTATCAGGGGCAGCTGTTCATCTCGGTATGGAATCGTGGACAGGAAGCTTTCGTGATTAATCCGCTTGAGCGCATCGCCCAGCTGGTGATGGTGCCGGTGGAGCAGGTCGGTTTCAATATCGTGGATGACTTTGCCGCTTCCGCACGCGGAGAAGGTGGGTTCGGCAGTACCGGGCGCCAATAAGCAGACGGCATGATTTTTGCTGTGCTGTATTCACTGACAGCAAACAAGCGCGCGTGCTTAATAACAATATGGTTACCCGTTCTGCCCTCATGAAGCCTTCGTTGGCCCGATTCAGTCTGGCGCTGTTTATCGCGTTGGAAATCGCATTGATTGTGGCGATGCTCACCGTCTACTGGCTGTCTACACCCGTTGTAGTACCGCAATTGGGTAAAGGCGAGCAGCCGCTGATTGCGCAGCAAATCGAAAATATGGCCCAGGATGTACGCCAGACCGCACGTCTGATTGCGCGCCATCCGCAAACCGTTGCGTGTCTCAAAACTGGTGCCGAAGCGCTGTGCCGCACGCAGGCAGCCAATATTTATGCGCTGAATGAAGGTGCGCAAATATATTTGGTACCCGCGCAGTCAGTAGAAAGTCAGGCCGCCTATCCGGCGATACTGCCAGAAGCGTATACGCACCTAGTGCAGCCTGGTGAGACATTGCCGACTGCGACCAGCAATTTTGGGTTGACGGTATCCGAGCCGGTGCGCGACGGCAGCCAGCTACTGGGTCATGTGGTGTTGACTCAGGCCGCGCCGCATCTTCAGGAGTTGTTCGATGGCTTGCCGCTGCCTGGCGGCTATCTGGAGCTGCGTCAATACAGCATGCCGGGGGTGTATAGCGTGGTGCAACGGCGTGGCGACGAAAACCTAAAAACCAGCGCCAGCGCCACTGTATTGCCGCTTAATGGCACGCCGTGGAAGCTGGCAGTGTGGCAGGCGCAGCCAAGCATGCCGCTGCTGAGTTACTTTACGGTGTGGCTGGTGTTGTCGCTGCTGCTGGCCACGATGGTGTGGCTGGTGCAAAGCCGACTGCATGTCTGGGTGAGTGAAGATCTCAACGCTATCGTCAATTTGGTGACGGATATCCGGCGTCAGCACCTACGTGGTATCTATCCAGTTAATCTGATGGAATTTGAAAAACCGGTGAGTATGCTGATCAAACTGGCACAGCTGACGGTAGGCAAGCAAAAGCAGGTCGAAACCGAGGCCAGCCTCGATCATCTGTCGCAGGTGTATAACCGGCGCAGTTTTGAGGCGCGTCAGAGCGAGTTGTTTAAAACCTTGCAGCAGGGTTTGATGCATAGCCTGCTCATCATCGATATCGACAACTTCAAATTCGTTAATGACACCTACGGGCACGACGCGGGGGACCAACTGATTGTGCAGTTCGGTCTGGCGCTCAAGACCCATCTGCGCGGTAGCGATTTTGTGGCGCGGCTGGGTGGTGACGAATTTTGCGTGATCTTCCCGAATACCCCGTTACCCCGCGCCATCGAACTGGCCGACCGTCTGCGTGCCAGCCTGCCCGCGGTGCTGGAGTTGCAACCGGGTGTGTTGCACCGCCTTAACTGGAGCGGTGGGCTGAGCGAATACAGCCGCAAGGACTCGGCTGAAAGCATGGCGCTGAGTCGCGCCGACAATGCCCTGCTCGAAGCCAAGCGCAACGGCCGCAACACGACGCGACAGAAGGCCGCCTGAATTCGTTCAACGGGGGCGGCGTTGCAACCACGCCCCTGTTGCCAGGAGCAGCCCGCTCAGCAGCAGTGCCGCGCGATTGCCCCAGTGCGTAAATGGTGTGCTGCCGGCGTAGCCTTGCACCTCGGCATTGAGCGTGGCGCGGGTAAACAGCGGCAGCTGTTGTACGACGCGCCCGCGCGGATCGATTACCGCCGTCACGCCGGTATTGGTGGCGCGCAGCATGGGGCGGCCGGTTTCCAGCGCGCGCATCTGCGAAATCTGGCGATGCTGCCAGGGCGCAGCTGAATCGCCAAACCAGGCGTCGTTGCTGACGTTCACCAGTATCGTCGCACGCGGTAGCTGGTGAATGATTTCCTCGCCGAACACGTCCTCGTAACAGATATTCACCGCGACATGCTGACCCGCCACCTGCATCGGCTGCTGATACGCCGCACCGCGTGCAAAATCGGACAGGGGAATGTGCAACACCGTGACGATGAAGCCGAATACCGATTTCAACGGGATATATTCGCCAAATGGCACCAGGTGGAATTTGCGGTAAGTCTGGGTGGGCGCGCTGCCGAAACTTTTCATGCTGTTGTAATAGCGCCCGTCGGCGAACTGCTCCGGCACGCCGACCAGCACATCGCCGCCATTGGCGCGCGCGCGCTGCGCAAGGTCATCCAGATAGGACGTCGGCACTTCGTCCAGAAACAGCGGCAGCGCCGTTTCCGGCAGGATAATCAGGCGCGCCTTGCTGGCCTCAACCATGCTGCGGTAATCGCGCAGGGTGGCGACGGTTTTGTCCGCATCCCATTTCATGTCTTGTGAAATATTGCCTTGCAACAGGCTCACACTGACCGGCGCACCAATGGGGTGCGTCCAGTGAATGTGTTGCAAGCCGAACCCAACCAGCCAGAATGTCGCCACCACCAAGCCAACGCGCACACGCCAGAGCGCCAGTGCCGCCGCACTGAGCACCAGCAGCAGCGACACGCCGTACACCCCCAGCAGCGGTGCAAATCCAGCCAGCGGGCTCAATGGCGCTTGCGAATAACCGACCGCGAGCCAGGGAAAGCCAGTAAAAATCCAGCCACGCACCCATTCAGACAGCATCCACAGTGCCGGAATGACTAGCACAAAGCGCCATATACCCGCCCGACGCAATAGATGCTGTAGCGCGCCGACAGCCGCAGGAAACAGTGCCAGAAACACGCAGAACAAGACCGTCGCCAGTGCCGCCAGCGGCAGCGGCATCGCGCCGTAAGTATGCAGGCTGATGTAGACCCACGATACTCCCGTGCCAAAGTAGCCCAAACCAAAGGCAAACCCCAGCAGCGCGGCGTGCCGCAGGGTTTGATAGCGCCCCCACAGCCAGATCAGGCCAGCCAGCGTGAGCAGCGGCAGCGGAAACAGGTCGAACGGTGCGAAGCCGAATACCGACAGCGCGCCGAGCAAGAGCGCGGCAGCAGGCAGCTGCCAGCCCCGCAAACGTTCAGTCATTGCCGCCCACCGAGGGTTTGGCCTGCTGCTGGGCAGCAAAATCCAGCATGCGCTGGATCGAATGCACGGCGCGGCTGCGCGTCGACTCCGGTACCAGAATTTCGTTGGCGCCGGTTTCCAGCACCTGCGCCAGTTTTCGCAGGCTGTTCATCGCCATCCATGGGCAGTGCGCACAGCTTTTGCAGGTCGCGCCGACGCCCGCCGTGGGGGCTTCGAGGAAGCGCTTGCCTGGTGCCACCGCCTGCATCTTGTGGAAAATGCCGTTGTCAGTGGCGACGATGAAGCGCGGATTGGGCAGGGTGCGCGCGGCATTGATGAGCTGTGTGGTCGAGCCCACCACATCGGCCAGCGCAATCACCGCCGCGGGCGATTCCGGGTGCACCAGCACCGCCGCGTCCGGGTGCGCCAGCTTCATTTTAGCCAGCGCGTCGGCCTTGAACGCTTCGTGTACCACACACGAACCCTGCCACAGCAGCATGTCGGCACCGGTGGTTTTCTGCACGTAATCACCCAGGTATTTGTCCGGCGCCCAGAGGATTTTTTTGCCCTGTGCGTGCAGGTGCGCGACGATTTTGACCGCCGTGCCAGACGTCACCACCCAGTCGGCACGCGCTTTCACCGCTGCCGAGGTGTTGGCGTACACCACCACCACGCGCGCCGGATGCTGGTCGCAAAACGCGCTGAATGGCTCGGCCGGGCAGGCCAGATCGAGCGAGCAGTTGGCCTCCAGATCGGGCATCAGCACGCGCTTTTCCGGATTCAGTATCTTGGCGGTTTCGCCCATGAACTTGACCCCGGCGACAATCAGCGTTGTGGCCGCGTGGGCGTGGCCGAAGCGCGCCATTTCCAGTGAATCCGAGACGCAGCCGCCGGTTTCTTCGGCCAGATCCTGCAACTCGGCCGAGGTGTAATAGTGCGCTACCAGTACGGCATTCTGCTGCGCCATCAGGGTTTTGATGCGTGCCACCAGGACGCTACGTTCGCTGTCGCTGAGCTGCTCCTCGACCATCGGCGGCACATTGATCTTGTTGACGGCAGGCATGCGAATCAGGGGCTGGGGAATCATGGCAGGCCTCACTTGATGTAAAGAACGGCGCCGGGATGCTCGACGCAATACAGTTTGGCCGGGCGGTGGCTGCCGACGCGGCGGCTGGTGCCGGTCTCGCTCAGCAAGCCCAACGCCAGGATATGTTTGCGGAAATTGCGCTTGTCGAGCGCCTCGCCGCGTATGGTTTCGTACACTTTTTGCAACTCGCCCAAAGTGAATTCAGGTTGCATGAAGCCGAATGCCACGGTGGAATAATCCAGCTTGGCGCGCAGCCGTTGTTGCGCCATTGCGATCACGTCGTGATGGTCGAATGCCAGCGATGGCAGTGCGTCCAGCTCGAACCAGGCGACCGCAGCGGCATCAGACCCGGCAACCGGGGTGAGCAGTTCGCTCGGCGCCAGTGCGTAATACGCCACACTGATGATGCGTTCGCGCGGGTCGCGGTCAGGCTTGCCGAAGGTATAGAGCTGCTCCAGATATACGCCGGTCACGCCGGTTTCCTCTGCCAGCTCACGCAGCGCGCCATCTTCCAGGCACTCGTTGGGTTCGACAAAGCCGCCCGGCAGCGCCCAGCAATCCTTGAATGGATCGGCGCCGCGCCGAATCAGCAACACCGCCAGGCGCTCGTCACGGATGGTGAACAGGGCAATGTCGGTGGTCACCGCCGGGTGCGGATAGTCGTAGCAATACGGTTTCATGCGGCCATCCAGTAAGGTGTATGAAATACACCAGCAAGATAGTGTCTTGACAACACTATGTCAAGCGGATTTTTTGCAAGCCATCGCGTCACAGCGATGCACGACGATAGCCTGATAAAATGCGCGCATGAAACAACTCATTCTTGATATTGCTGCGCCACCACCACCGAGCCTGGATAATTTTTTGCCCGGCCGCAATGCAGAATTGCTGCACGCCCTGCGCACGCTGGTGCAGGCAAGCGACGCGGAATGCCAACTGTATGTATGGGGTGCCTCAGGCAGCGGTAAAACGCATCTGCTGCGCGCAGCCGTCGCGGCGGCATTGTCACAGGGCTTGAGCGCGGCGTACCTGACGGCGGCAGACTGTGCCGACGGCCTGTCGGCAGAGGTCGATCTGCTGGCGCTGGACGACGTGGAGCAACTCGACGCCAGCGCGCAGATCGGCTTGTTCAATCGCATCAACGCTGCTCGCGCCGGACAAGGGCGCGTCCTCATTGTGGGTAACGCCGCCCCCGCCCAGCAGGATTTGCGGCTGGATCTGACCACGCGGCTGGGCTGGGGGCTGGTATATCAGCTGCACGCCCTGTCGGATATCGAAAAAGCTGTGGCGCTGGCCAGCCATGCGGCACAGCGCGGGTTCGACCTGCAACCCGGCGTGGCTGATTACCTGCTACGTCACTGGCGGCGCGACTTGCCGTCGCTGATGGCCGCGCTGGATACGCTAGACCATTATTCGCTGGAGACGCAGCGGCCGGTGACGGTGCCATTGTTGCGGGAAGTGCTGCGCGCGGCGGCGGGATAACGCAGCGGGCAGCGTTTTCATCGACACTTAACCCGCACTACGATGCAGGGCATAAATTGCGGTGTGGTTGGTTTTTTGGGCACACACCTGTTTATTTCCTCCGATTTTCGTAACCGCACACGTCATTTACCTAGCGCCCTCTTCCAAACGCTGGCTTGAACTATCCGCGCATACGTAAAGTCGGACTTGCAGCTTATGCGAGGCTGGCAGTCGTCTCGCATTGATATTGCGTTGTTATGAATGGGAGTTTGCATGAATGAAAATCTGGAAAATCTGGAAAAGCTGAATACCTTGACACTTGCGACGCTGGAAAAAGAAATTGTGTTTACCGGTAGGCGCTATACAGGTATTGGTTTTTTGTGGTCCGTATTGGGGCACCATGCCTACCATCTCGGGCAGATCGACTTGCTGATGCGCCAGCAAGATCTCGCTGCGCCGGAATATATGGAGTGGCCAGAAACAGGGCGGGTGCTGGGATGAGCGCAACAGAAATTGAAGAACGTTATCGTAGAACTGCTGGGCTTCATCCCGGATAACGTCAGGAAGCGTAGCGTACTGGCTAAAACTTGTCGGCCAATAAGCCTCAATTGACGCTGTTGAATCTCTTCGTGCATCGCTCATCCATGACAATCCACTTGATCGGAAGACCCAGCAACTGGTGCATTTCGCCATGTTGCTGGCAATGGGGCACACACAAGCCGCCCAGCTGCATGTGCGAGGTGCATTGAAGGCGGGCGCAGCGCCGCGCGAGTTGCATGGAATATGCGAGACGGCGGCGATTGTCGGTGGCATGCCGATGTTCAGTAACGCGGTGGATATTGTCTATGATGCGTTGCGAGAAGCCGGGTTGATCGAGACTTGATCGTGTGTGGTGCACAGGCGTAGTGCCTGTTATGGGTGGCCTCTGGCGCCCTTGTCCAGACTGCCTATTTTCTTGAGCCGACGCGCTGCTTTTCCTGCAGGCTGAAGCAGGTCGTCTGAGACCTTGCAAACAAAATGAACCAAAGAAAGCACGTCTCATCTTGCAGGCCTACGGCTTCTCCCTGACACCAAGGGCTGCGCAGAAGGCGAAATGCGCCGCACAATTCAAAAGCAGAATGGCGAAAAAAAGGCGGCTTGCGCCGCCTTCAAAGCTGTTTTTGGTTTAACGAATTTCCAGTCGCTTGGCGTTGCTGGCTGCTTTTTTCGGCAGTTTCAGTTCCAGTACGCCATCGCTGTATTTGGCTTCGGCGGTGGCATCGTCCACATCGCTGCCAAGCGTAAAGCTGCGATACGTTTTGCCATAGTAGCGCTCGGAGCGCAGCAGTTTTTCGCCTTCACGGGTTTCGCTGTCACGTTTGATTTCAGCCGCAAGCGATACCTGATTGCCGTCGACCGTGACGTGAATATCCTCTTTTTTCACGCCGGGTATCTCAGCATGGATGGTGTAGGCCTTGTCGTCTTCTTTTACGTCGATTTTGATCTGCACTGCCGCGTCTGCATTGTCGGTGCGTACCGGGCGGAAAAAGCCGCGGAACAAATTGTCGAATGGTTCGACGTACACATCAAACGGGTCATAACGGGTCACATTAGCCATTTCATTTCTCCTCGGTCAAAGTTGAAAATCAATCAGCCAGATAACGGATATATATCTGCCTGCCCACGCTGTATGTGTGGTTGCGCAGGAAAATTTCAAGCGTCGGGCAGAGAGTGATCGGCTGCCTCATCCGGCGGCGTGGCGATTAACCCTTGCAACATGGTGCGTCGCGAATCCGGCGTTTCCAGGCTGATGCGCCCCAGCGCGCCGTCACGATAGTCTTGCAACATAGTCAGTGCGGCTTTTTCCAGGTCGGGCGCGCCGCCTTTGAGGCGAAAGCCACGGCGCTGGGCGATGGCTTCGATGACGCCGACGCCGTCCATGCCGTCCACGTTGCAGCTATAACGCGCGGCAATCAGGCTGGGGTAGTGTGCCAGCACGGTGTCGGCCAGGAAGGTCGCCACTTCTTCGTCGATCACCGCATTGCGTCCAATTGCGTGGCTGGCGGCCAGCATCAGGCCGTCGCTGGGGTGGGCGATGCGCGGCCACATCATGCCAGGGGTGTCGACCAGGGTCATGTGGTCGTTCAGATCGAGGCGCTGCTGGCTTTTGGTCACCGCCGGTTCGTCGCCCACTTTGGCGACGCGGCGCTTGAGCAGGGCGTTCATCAGGGTGGATTTGCCGACGTTGGGGATGCCCATGATCATCATGCGCAACGGTTTGATCGAGGTGCCGCGATGCGGGGCGAGCGCCAGGCACATGGCGGGTATTTTGGCGACGTCGGTGGCTTTTTTGCACGACAGCGCCACCGCTTTGACGCCTTTCTGGCTGTTGTAATAGGCGAGCCAGGCTTTGGTGGCAACGGGGTCGGCGAGATCGGCTTTGTTGAGGATTTTCAGGCACGGGCGCTGGCGAGCCAAGCGCAGTTCGTTAATCATCGGGTTGCTGCTGGCTTCAGGCAGCCGCGCGTCGAGCACTTCGATGACCACATCGGTGAGCGCCATGGTTTCGGCGGCCTTTTTGCGCGCCGACGTCATGTGTCCGGGGAACCACTGGATAGCCATTTGGATATTTATCGTTTAATCAATCGCTTATTTTACCCGTCGCCACGGCTTGCGTCATGTTCGCCGTAACGGCAAACACGGTAAAATAGGCACTGACCCAGGATAGACCGGATTTTTCATCATGTTGCGCATCACCGAACTCAAACTCCCGCTCGACCACAGTGCCGCCGATTTGAAGGCGGAAATCCTGCGTCGTCTGGGGCTGGATGACGATGCGAAGCTGGAATTCACGGTATTTCGGCGCGCGCACGATGCGCGCAAGCGCGACGCAATCCGCTTTATTTACACCATCGACGTTACCGTGCCGAATGAGGCGGTGCTGCTCAAGCGCCTGAAAAACGACCGCCACATCGGCACCTCGCCGGACACCAGCTACCATTTCGTCGCGCAGGCAGCAGCCAATCTGACCGAACGCCCGGTGGTGATCGGTACCGGCCCATGCGGCCTGTTTGCCGGGCTGCTGCTGGCGCAGATGGGGTTCCGTCCGATTATTCTGGAACGTGGCAAGGCGGTGCGTGAGCGCACCAAAGACACCTTCGGCCTGTGGCGGCAGCGCGTGCTCAACCCCGAATCCAACGTGCAGTTTGGCGAGGGCGGTGCAGGCACCTTTTCGGACGGCAAGCTGTACAGTCAGATCAAAGACCCGCGCCACCTCGGGCGCAAGGTGATTGCCGAATTCATCGAGGCCGGTGCGCCGCCGGAAATCGCCTACGTCAGCAAGCCGCACATCGGTACCTTTCGGCTGGTCGGCGTGGTGGAAAAAATGCGCGCCACGATTGAAGCGCTGGGCGGCGAAATTCGTTTTCAGAGCCGCGTTGACGATCTGGACATCGAGCACGGTCAGGTGCGCGCGGTGGTACTCGCCAGCGGGGAGCGCATCGACACCCGTCACGTGGTGCTGGCGGTCGGGCATAGCGCGCGCGACACGTTCGAGATGTTGTACGCGCGCGGCGTACACATCGAGGCCAAGCCGTTCTCCATTGGGTTCCGCATCGAACACCCGCAATCCTTGATCGACAGTTGCCGGTTTGGCGAGCGCGCCGGACACCCCGAACTCGGTGCCGCCGATTACAAGCTGGTGCATCACGCATCCAATGGCCGAGCGGTATACAGCTTCTGCATGTGCCTGGGCGGCACGGTGGGGGCGGCGGCTTCCGAGCAGGGTAGA
>DMQT01000017.1:10391-11797 GCA_003455595.1 Betaproteobacteria bacterium | reverse complement strand
TGGTGAAACCGATGTGCGCAGCGTGGCCTACTCCGATGCCATTTGCTCCAGCCTGCAGCTCATCAATTTCTTGCAGGATGTGGCCATCGATTATCAAAAAAACCGCATTTATCTGCCGCAGGATGACATGGTCAAATACAAAGTGGACGAAGCACAAATTGCGCGTCACGACATCAGTGGCTTGTGGCAGCCCTTCATGCTGGCGCAGATTGAGCGTACCCGCAGATTACTGCAAGCCGGTGCGCCGCTGGGTAAAGTGCTCAAAGGCCGCATCGGATTGGAACTGCGCATGATCATCATGGGCGGTGCCACTATCCTAGAAAAGCTGCACCGCAGCCGGGGTGATATCTACAGCCAGCGACCGGTGCTCAATACCGCCGATTGGCTCAACATGCTGTACCGCGCGCTGCGCGCCAAATAGGACGACTACGGTTTTGGATCCCAATCAATATTGCCAGGATAAAGCGGCTGCCAGCGGTTCAAGCTTTTATTACAGCTTCTTGTTTTTGCCCCAGCCTAAACGCCGCGCCATCATTGCGCTGTATGCATTTTGTCGTGAAGTGGATGACATCGTGGACGAATGCAACGACCCGCATGTGGCACAAACCAAGCTGGCGTGGTGGCGCAAGGAAATTGACGACCTGTATCGCGGCGAACCGCATCACCCGGTCAGCCAGGCGCTGGCACCCGTCATCAAGGCATTTGACCTGCCCGTCGAGCAGCTGCAGGAAATCATCGACGGCATGGAGATGGACTTGACGCAGCAGCGCTATGCTGACTTCAAATCGCTACGCCTCTACTGCCACCGGGTAGCAGGCGTGGTTGGCGAACTGTCTGCGGTCATTTTCGGCTACACTGAGCGCACCACGCTGCAGTACGCCGCTGATCTGGGATTGGCGTTCCAGCTCACCAACATCATTCGCGACGTGGGTGAAGATGCGCGCCGCAACCGTATTTACCTGCCCGCGGACGAACTGGCGCGTTTCAATGTGCCGGCTGCGGACATCCTCAACGCGCGCGACAGCGACAACTTTCGCCAGTTGATGGAATTCCAATATCAACGTGCGCAACAATTCTACACTCAGGCCTTCGCTGCCTTGTCCCCGGCCGACCGCAAAGCACAGCGCGCCGGTCTGGTCATGGCCGCGATCTACCGTACGCTGCTGGAAGAAATTCGCCATGAAGGCTACCCGGTATTGCGCCAGCGCACCGCCCTGACACCCCTGCGCAAGCTGTGGATTGCCTGGCGTACCTGGATCAAGGCTTGAACGTCGCAATCATCGGCGCGGGCTATGCCGGCATGGCTGCTGCCGTGACGCTGGCGCAACATGCCGTGAGCGTCACGGTGTATGAAGCCAGCAAAACACTGGGGGGACGGGCAAGGCGCGTGCAGGTTGACGAACTGG
>DMQT01000017.1:2468-10197 GCA_003455595.1 Betaproteobacteria bacterium | reverse complement strand
CTGCCTGCGCCTTTCAACACGCTGATTGCACTGCTCACGGCCACCGGCCTGAGCGCCGCAGAGCGTTACGCCGCGCTGCGTTTCATGCTGGTGCAGCGGGTTAAACGCTTCAATCTGGCCTCGGATTGTTCGGTTGCCCGCTTGCTTGAACAACACGGCCAGCCCGCCACACTGGTACACAAACTCTGGGCACCGCTGTGTATCGCCGCGCTTAACACCCCGCCCACCACTGCCTCGGCGCAGGTTTTTCTCAATGTTTTGCGCGACAGCCTGGTGCAGCGGCGTGCCGACAGCGATATGATTCTGCCGACGCGTGACCTGTCCGCGCTGTTTCCCGAACCTGCTGCCGCGTATGTGCGCATGCACGGTGGTAAAGTACTCAGTGAGTGCGCCATAAACACCATTGTGGCCGAAGGCAGTGGATTTTCGTTGGCCGGTCAACATTTCACACACCTTATTTGCGCTGTCGGACCGCACCAAGCCGCTCGTCTGCTGATGGATTTACCCAAGCTAAACCCATTGCGTGACACGCTGGCGCAGCTGCGCTATCAGCCGATTGCCACGGTTTATATGCAGTATCCGGCGTCCGTCAAACTGGCTGAGCCGATGCTCGGTTTATCCGGCGAATTTACACAATGGGTGTTCGACCGCGGCATAACGCACGGCCAGCACGGCCTGCTGGCCGTGGTAATCAGCGCCGAAGGCCGCTACCGCACACTCAACCATACCGAGTTGGCGGACCAGGTTGAGGTGGAATTGCGCCAAGCCTTGGGCACGTTGCCGGTGCGCTTGTGGCATCAAGTCATCATTGAAAAACGCGCTACTTTTTCCTGCGATGTCGGCGTACAACGCCCGCCGCAGGCCACGCCGCTTGAAAATTTTTATCTGGCAGGCGACTACACTGACAGTGATTCCCCCGCCACACTCGAAGCTGCAACACGAAGCGGGGTAAAATGCGCACATCTAATCCTGGAACGCTCATGAAAAATTACCACGCACCGCAAAACCTGTTACAAGACCGCGTCATCCTCGTCACCGGCGCAGGCCAGGGCATGGGACGCGAAGCCGCGCTGGCCTATGCCGCCCACGGTGCCACCGTGATCCTGCATGGCCGCGATGTCGCCAAGCTCGAAGCCGTGTACGATGAAATCGAAGCCGCCGGACACAGCAAACCCGCCATCATCCCGCTCGATTTCAACGCTGCCGACGACCAGGCCTTTGAAGGCCTGGCGGGTTCCATCGGCCTGCAATTAAAACGCCTGGACGGTATTTTGCACAATGCTGCCGCGTTTTACAGCCTGAGCCCTATCGAACTGCAAACCACCGAACAGTGGCTGACCCTGATGCGCGTCAATTTGATCGCACCGGTGGCGTTAACGCGCGCCTGCCTGCCCCTGCTCAAACTCGCGCCGCATGCTTCGGTTATCGTCACCGGCGAATCCCACGGCCATACGCCTGCGGCGTTTTGGGGCGGCTATGCGGTATCCAAGGCAGCAGTTGAACCGATGGTCAAAATCTGGACCCAGGAATGGGAAAACCTGCATCCCCAACTGCGTATCAACGCACTCATTCCCGGTCCGATCGATTCGCCCAAGCGCCGCAAAACCCATCCTGGCGAACACCATGAAAGCCGACCAACGCTGGCCAGTTTGATTCCAGCGTACTTATACTTGATGGGTGACGACAGTGCCGCCGTCAAAGGACAGGTCATTGAACTGACAGATGCCTAACACGCAATCCAAAAAAATCGTGCCGCCGCTGAGTAAACTCGGGCGCTATGAAATCGCCGCCGAAATTGGGGCCGGGGCGATGGGTAAGGTATACAAGGCGTTTGACCCGCTAATCGAGCGCACCGTTGCGCTCAAAACCATACGGATGGACTTGAAAGGCAAGCAACAGTCAGACTTTGAAGCGCGTTTTTTCCGTGAAGCCAAATCGGCCGGACGCCTCAATCATCCCAACATCGTCACCATCTACGACGTCGGTGAATCCGACGACAGCGCCTACATCGCCATGGAGTACCTGCACGGCGAATCGCTCGACAAGGTCCTCGCCAGTCACACGCCACTAACGCTGGAGCGCATTGTCCACATCGCCTTGCAAATCGCCAACGGTCTGGCTTACGCGCATCAGCACGGCGTGGTGCACCGCGACATCAAGCCTGGCAACATTATTCTGCTGCGGCGTGGCGGCGTGGTGAAAATCACCGATTTCGGCATTGCCCAGATTTTGTCAGGCTCCCAGACCCAGGTCGGCGCGCTGCTCGGTTCGCCGCGCTATATGTCGCCTGAACAAGTGCAGGGTGGCGCCATCGACGGACGCAGCGATGTGTTTTCGCTCGGCGTGATGCTGTATGAAATGCTGACCGGAGTTACGCCGTTTGCGGGCGACAATCTGAGCGCCATATTTTACGGCATCATGAATTTCGACCCGCCGCCACCCAGCAGCATCAATCCGGCACTGACCCCGGCACATGATCGGATCGTCATGCGGGCACTGGCAAAGCGGCCGCATGAACGCTATGCCAGCGCGCGTGAAATCGCGACTGACTTGCGCGCACTACACAGTGTTGAAAAGCCTCAAAATAAAAAACCCGGCTTGAACCGCGCTGGCGAAATAACCGCGCTGCGTGCTCAGACGCGTACTGCAGACAAAGCCTTGCTGCGTTCATTGTTGACGATGATCAGCATAGGCATCGCCCTGGTCGCCGTATTGATTACCGTTGTCGTGCTGGTGACATCCAGTGATCAGCCTGCCACGGATAATCGCCCTGGTAAAACGCCAACGCAAAAGGCGCTCGTCAACAAACTGCCCGCCGCCGTGCCTGTTGAACCACACCTCACCCTGCCTGAGGTGCCGCCCAAGGCGCGCGCGGCGCCGCCCAAGGCGCGTGCAGCGCAGCATCCAAACCGTGTCGCCATCGCCGCGCTGGATAAAAAATTGCAGGCGCTCAAAATCAAGCGTGCGGAGTTATTGCTGAAATACACCGAGCTGTATCCGGATGTAGTGATTACCACCCAGCAGATCAAACGTTTGGAACGCGAAAAACGCAAATTGCAGCAGGAAAAATAATTCAAGCCTGCTCGCGCAGATAATCCACTGCCGCTTGCAAACGCTCCACCGCGATGATCTCCATGCCCGCAATCGCCTGACGCGGCTTGTTCGCCGCAGGCACGATGGCACGGGTAAAGCCTAGCTTGGCGGCCTCTTTCAGACGCTCCTGACCACGCTGAACCGGGCGAATTTCCCCGGCCAACCCAACCTCACCAAACACAACAAGTTTGTCTGGCATTGCCTTGTTTTTAAAAGACGAAACAATTGCCAGCAACAACGGTAAATCGGCTGCAGGTTCATTGATGCGCACTCCACCCACGGCATTGATGAACACATCCTGGTCGTAGCACGCCAGCCCGGCATGCCGGTGCAGCACGGCCAGCAGCATCGCCAGCCGGTTCTGTTCCAACCCCACGCTCAGACGGCGCGGGTTGGGCGACGGCGATGACTCCACCAGCGCCTGGATTTCCACCAGCAGGGGGCGCGTGCCTTCCTGCGTCACCATCACGCACGACCCCGGCACGTCGGCACTGTGCCCCGACAGAAAAATCGCCGACGGATTCGCCACGCCTTTCAGCCCTTTGTCGGTCATGGCAAACACGCCCAGTTCATTGACCGCGCCGAAACGGTTCTTAAACGCCCGCACTAGGCGGAACGCCGAACTGGTATCGCCCTCGAAATACAGCACCGTATCGACAATATGCTCCAGCACGCGCGGCCCGGCCAGCGCGCCTTCCTTGGTGACGTGTCCAACCAGAAAAATCACCGTACCGGTCTGTTTGGCGTAGCGCGTCAACTGCGCCGCGCACTCGCGCACCTGTGCCACCGAACCGGGTGCCGATTGCAGGGCTTCTGAATACACCGTCTGGATTGAATCAATCACCGCGATGAATGGCTTGTGCTTGTTGAGTGTGGCGAGGATTTTTTCAAGCTGGATTTCCGCCAGCAACTGTAGTCCGTCCGCGTCCAGTTGCAAGCGGCTCGCGCGCAAGGCAATCTGCCGCGCCGATTCCTCGCCGCTCACATACAGCGTCTTGTGCGCCGCGCTCATGCCGGACAGCGCCTGCAACAGCAGCGTCGATTTACCGATGCCAGGATCGCCGCCGATCAGCACCACCCCGCCCTTCACCACGCCGCCACCCAGCACCCGGTCGAGCTCGCTGATACCGGTTGCGACGCGCTCGTCCTCGACTGCCTCCACCTCCGCCAGCGACACCACCTCGCTCACCACCGACAACGCGCTGTAACGCGACGGTGCGGCGGCCTCGGCAATGGTTTCCACCAGCGTGTTCCAGGCGTGACAGGCTGGACACTGGCCTTGCCACTTGGTCAAAGTGCCGCCGCATTCGGTGCAGGAATAGAGGGTTTTTGCTTTAGCCATGGGGGTTATTCGTAGCCTGTTTCGCGCTGGTGGCGGAGAGTTAAGACAATTACTACTTCGGTTGCTGCTTCGAACTTGTACAGCACTACATAGCCTGTCCGTCCGCGCGAAATCAACAGTTCCCGATAGCCGAGTTCGACGATCCTGCCTATAAGGGGATGGTCTTGCAGAATTTGTAAGCCGTGAATCAGTACCCCGCCAGTTTGGCTCGCAACATCCGGGTCGGTTGCCAACAGTAAACCAGCAAGCCGTTCAATGTCCTGCAAAGCCTTGGGTGAAAATGCCAGCCGCGTCACGCCGACGACTTACATTTTCACGGGTTTTTGGCATTTGCCACGCCTGCCTTCAAGCCTGGCCTGCATATAGGTGAATACCTCATCTGCATCATATACCAGCCCGTATTCCGCGACTTCCTGCTCAGCCGCCAGCGCTGTAGCCACAAACTCCTTACGCCGCTCAGCCAGCGCGGTCTGCGCCGCCAAGGCTTCGACCATGAATCCGTGCGGGGTTTTGCCCGCCCTTCGGCAGCCGCAGCGATGCGTATTTTGAGTTCTTCCGAAAGTTTCAGTGTCGTGGTAGAGGCCATTTCAATCTCTGGACAAATGGTGACACCAAAGTAACATGAGCGCACTTTGGGTGTCAAAAAGACGCACTCACAAGCTTATACGGCACCCATCAAAAGAAACTCCCGAGTGAAACAAGCCAGGCACTTGATTGCCCCGACAAAATACGCCCAAAAACTCACCCCGCTGACAGCGCTTCCGTGCTGGTGCAGCACGATCTGCACAGTCGCATCCTGCAGGTCTGGCGGGTTACTTCACGCACACGCAGCCGCTGCATCGCCCTGATGCGGAACTGAGTGCCCTGCCGAGATTTCTCCCGGTAGCCCACCGAGATGATCACATCGAAAATATAGTGATTAATTATAGTAGTTCCAACTTGATCTGACATTACGGCCTTGCCAAAGGGCGGGATTAGCCGGTTTGATATATATGCAAATCTTTATCCAACAAGGCGCGAAAGCGCCAAGAAGTAACCCCATGGATAGTTTTCAACAGAACTTCTTCAAACACAAGGTTGGCCCGCTGAATCTGGCTGCCGAACTCGGTAATGCATCCCGCGCTGCACGGTAAAGGGACTCTCCCTCGATACCTTATATCGTTATCAATCGGCCTTGGAAACTGGCGGTGTCAATGTCCTGATCGACGCCAGTCGCAGAAGCCGAACCGCAAGAACAGGATTGAAGAGGCGACTGAATTAGCGGTTGCCGCCTTCGCGCTGGAGCAACCGGCTTTGGGTCAGGTACGGGTATCCAATGAGCTGCGCAAACGCGGCGTCCTTGTTTCCCCCTCCGGCGTTTGATCCGTTTGGCTGCGGCGCAATCTCAAATCGTTCAAGAAACGCTTGTCAGCACTGGAACGCCATGTCGCGCAAACCGATACAGTTCTGACCGAAGCGCAGGTGCAGGCGCTAGAAAAGAGGCAGGAATACGATGTCGCCCATGGCGACATCGAGACCGTTCATCCCGGCTATCTCGGCAGCCAGGACGCCTTCTACGTTGGACCCTCAGGGCGCTGGCCGGATTTACCAGCCGACCTTCGTTGATACCTACTCGAAGTGGGCGGTGGCCAAGCTCTACACTACCAAGACGCCGATCACGGCGGCTGATCTGCTCAATGACCGGGTGCCGCCATTCTTCGCTGAACAGGGCATAGGCATTATCCGTATCCTGACCGACCATAGCACCGAGTATTGCGGCAAGCAGGAACGCATGACTACCAGTTCTATCTGGCCTTGAATGACATCGAACACACCAAGACCAAGACCAACCATCCGCAGATCAACGGGATCTGCGAGTGTTTCCATAAGACGATTCTGCAGGAGTTCTACCAGAGTAGCGCTCCGACGCAACATTTACCGATCAATCGAGGCGCTACAAGTTGATCTGGATCACTGGCTGACCTACTACAACAACGACCTCATCCATCAGGGCAAGATGTGTTGTGTGTTGTGGGCAAACACCTATCCAAACCTTAAATTGATGGAAAGGATGCCTGGCAAGATAAAATCACCCCATTGAACAGTTGAATTTGATCTGACGATCACTTCCGTCAAATAGGGTTGCGACTACTACACCTCCTCCTATTCCAATCCGCAATCAAAACGATAACTGCGTTGGCAGCATCTTGTTCCCCGTTTGACGGTGAAGCGAAATTATTATTGGGGAGCGGCAAGTTCTTGTTCCTTCCCCAATTCTGCCAATAGTCGCGGCCTAGAGATGGCGTAGCCCTGCGCATGATCCACGCCAATCTCCTTCAAGGTGCCCAGGATGGCCGGGTTTTCCGTCCATCCGGCCACGGTCTTGGCCGACATTTCGTGCGCTACCTGGTTGATGGCATCCACCAGCACCTCGGCGATGCGGTCGTGCGCGATATCCTTTATGAAGTTGCCGTCGATCTTGAGGTAATCCATCTGCAGCACGTTCAGGCAGGCGATGGAAAACATGGCGCTGCCGAAATTATCGAGCGTAGTCCGGCAGCCCAGCTTTTTTATCTCACGGAAGAAATGGGTAGCCTGGGTCAGGTTGGCGATAGCCGTCGTTTCCGCAATTTCAAAACCCAGCATCTGCCCCGGAACCTGATTCAGGATCAGCTGCTCCCGGATGAAGTCCAGCATGGCGTTGTCGGCCAGCGAAGCGCCGCTCAGGTTGATCGAATAAATGGCAGCCCGCTGCTCGCTTTCCGGGGGCAGCGCGGCCAGCCAGGAAATAACCCGGCGCACTACCCAGCGGTCGATGGCTGGCATCAGGTTATAGCGTTCGGCGGCGGGCAGGAACGCCTCCGGCGCGATCACCGGGCTGCCTGGCTCCAGCATGCGCACCAGGATTTCGTAATGGGCGCGTTCCCCGGCATGGGGGACAAGTTCAGCGATCGGCTGACAAAACAGCTCGAACCGGTCTTCTTCCAGCGCTTGGGTGATGCGCGCTACCCAATGCATTTCGCTGCTGCGTTGCGCCAGTTCGGCATCATCGGTCTGGTAAACATAGACGCGGTTGCGCCCCTTTCTTTTTGCAGTATAGCAAGCCGCATCGGCAGCGCGCAGCACGGCGGACAGGCTCTCGCTAGCGGCCGTGATCGGGACCACGCCGATGCTGACCCCGACGCTGTGGACTTTGCCTTCCCACACGAACTTGAACTGCTGCACGGCTTGCAGCAACTCCTCGGCAATGCGCCACGCCTGCTCCAAGTGGCAGTGCTCCAGCAGCAGGCCGAATTCGTCGCCGCCCAGGCGGGC
>DMQT01000017.1:1075-2389 GCA_003455595.1 Betaproteobacteria bacterium | reverse complement strand
CTTGAAACGGTCCAGATCGAGATAGCACAGGACGTGCTCGGCATCATCCGCGCGCGCATTTGCCAGAGCCCGCTCCAGGCGCTGCTCGAAGTCGCGCCGGTTGGTGAGGCCGGTAAGCGCATCGTGGGTGGCCTGGTAGGATAGCTGATGGGCCAGCTTGCGCTCCTGGGTGACATCGTGGAATACCATCACGGCGCCGGTGGTTTTCCCTTGCCGGTCGTGGATGGGCGAGGCAATGTCGGCGACGGCGAGCTCGCTGCCGTCGCGACGTAGCAGTATGCTGTGGTTGGCCAGGCCGATAGCGTGGCCTTCGCGCAGGCAGCGGGCCACTGGACTTTCCGCCGGTTCCCGGCTGGTTTCGTTGATGATGTTGAACACTTGCTGTAGCGGCTGGCCTTGCGCTTCTGCGGCGCTCCAGCCGGTAAATTGTGCCGCAACCGGATTCAGGTATTCGACCCTGCCGGCGGCATCGGTGGTGATGACGGCATCGCCGATGGACTCGAGGGTAATCTGGGCGCGTTCCTTTTCCTGAAACAGCGCCTCTTCCACCCTTCTGAGCTCGATGACATCCCTGCGCAAGTGATCATTCGCCTTCGTAAGCGCGACGGTGCGCTTTGCCACAATCTCTTCAAGGCGGCAGCGGTGTTCCCTGAGCTCCTGCTCCACCCGCTTGCTTTCACTGATGTCCACCAGAATACCTTGGAGGAACAATGGGTTCCCCGCTTCGTCTCGCACCACGAGGGCTTCGTCGCGGAACCATAGGGTGACGCCATTGCGGGCAAGCAGGCGGTATTCGCAGCGCAACGGCTTGCCGGTGGCGCGCACGTGGTCGAATGCCTCTACTGCCCGTAGCTGGTCATCGGGATGCACATGGCTGCGCAGAGCGCCGTCCTTAGCAGTCCATTCCTCAGGAGAATAACCCAGGGCCTCGAGTTGCGGGCTCACATAGAGCAGCTTGCCGGGCACGTCCAGCGCGGCGGTGTAGGTGATTGCGGGAATCTGCTCGACCAAGGAACGGTACTTCGCTTCGGCATGGATTAATTTGTTTTCGGCGTGCTGCTTCTCCAGCAACATCTGCCGCTCGCGCAGCACGCGCTGGATGACGGCGGGCAGCAATTCCAGGTATTGGCGGTTCACATCCTTGACCAGGTAGTCCTGCGCGCCGCGCTTCATGGCTTCGACCGCGACCGACGCGTTGTCGGCGCCGGTCAGCATCATCACCGGCACCGGGATCTCGCCCAAGTCGTTTCGCAGCGCTGCCAGGAACTCCAGTCCGTCCATGTCAGGCAGATGGAAGTCGAGCAGCACGCAGTC
>DMQT01000017.1:0-996 GCA_003455595.1 Betaproteobacteria bacterium | reverse complement strand
CGGCGGCAGGCCATGCGGTCCACTGTATCGTCTTCGACCACGAGCACGCGGATCTGCGGTTTGGTCATTGCGGGATTTCGCTGATGGTCCAATAGGCGTTGATAGTGCGCATGACTTCCACGAACTGCTGGTAGGCCACTGGCTTGGCCATGTAGCCGGCGACCCCCAGGTTGAAGCTGTTCACCTTGTCCTGCTGTTCCTGCGAGGTGGTGAGCACCACCACCGGGATGGCCTTCAACGCATCGTCGTGCTTGTCCACCTGCAGAAACTCGATGCCGCTCATGACAGGCATGTTCAGATCGAGCAGAATCAGGCAGGGTTTTTCGTTGTTCGAATCACGCAGGTATGCCAGCGCCTCCTCGCCGTTTTCCCGGATCACCAGGGGGTTGGTGACGTGCAGATCCTTCAGCGCGCGCTTTACCGTCATAATGTCCACTTCGTCGTCTTCTACCAGCAGGATGGGTTGATTGGCGAATCTCATGATTGTGTTTTTCCTTTGGTTGAACGGATGCTTATTTTAGTTCGGGGCAAGGTGAAGAAAAAGGTGCTGCCTTCGCCCATCCTGGATTCGACCCAGATCCGTCCGCCGTACATCTCCACGATCTTCTTGACCAGGGAAAGGCCAACGCCGGTGCTTTCCACCTTGTCGCGCGGAGTGAGCGTCTGAAACAGCTGGAAGATGCGGTCGAAATGTCGTTCTTCTATCCCCGGACCGTTGTCGGCCACGCTGAACTTCCATTCGCTGCCCTCGGCGACGCAGCCGAGGCGGATTTTGCCTTCGGGTTTGTCCATGTATTTAATGGCATTGGAGAGCAGGTTCTGGAATACCTGCTGGATGCGGGTCGGTTCAGCCATGATGGTGGGCAGCGGGTTCTCGATGGTCACCGCGATGTTCGGCGAGGGAGCGAGCAGGTCGATCACTTCGCGCACCAGACTGTCGAGATCCACCGGGAGGGCGGTTTCCTTTACCCGGCCCACCCGCGAGTATTGCAAAAT
>DMQT01000015.1:1266-3493 GCA_003455595.1 Betaproteobacteria bacterium | reverse complement strand
GAAAGGAACGCGATATGACCGAGCAGCAAACCCCACCCAAGAAGCGCTCCATGGTTCAGCAATCCATAGAAGCAGCACGCAATGCACCTGCGTTCAGCCCCGAGATGCAGGCGGCGCTCAACGCGTTGGTCAACGCACCGATGACCGGTGGCGAGGTCAACGACCTCACCGCACGCCTTAAGCGCGCGATTCTGGAGCGCGCGCTCAATGCCGAGATGAGCCTGCATCTGGGCTACGCGCCAGGCGAGGACAAGCCCGCAGACCTGAGCAACCATCGTAATGGCAGCAGCGCCAAGACCCTCATCACCGATACTGGGCCGCTGCGGATCGACATCCCGCGTGACCGCAGCGGTGCGTTCGAACCGCTGATCGTGCCCAAGCATGGTCGCCGTTTTGCAGGCTTCGACGACCTGATCCTGTCGATGTACGCACGCGGCATGAGCGTGCGCGACATCCGCGCGCATCTGACCGAGATGTATCACGTCGAGGTGTCGCCCGACTTCATCAGCACCGTGACCGATGAAGTCATGGCTGAGGTCGGTGCCTGGCAGTCGCGCCCGCTGGAGCCGATGTACCCGGTCATCTTCTTCGACGCGCTGCGCGTCAAGATCCGTGACGACGGCCTGGTTCGGAACAAGGCGATCTACCTTGCGCTGGGCATTCTGCCCGATGGCAGCCGCGACATCCTGGGGCTGTGGATCGAGCACACCGAAGGCGCCAAGTTCTGGCTCAAGGTGTTCAACGACCTCAAGACGCGTGGTGTGGAGGACGTGCTGATCGCCGTGTCTGACGGCCTCAAGGGGATACCTGAATCACTTGCGGCGGCGTATTCGGAGGCCACCTTGCAAACCTGCATCGTGCATCTGATCCGCAACAGCCTGGACTACGCCAGCTGGAAGGATCGCAAGGCTGTAGCAGCAGCACTGCGTCCGATCTACACTGCGATCAACGCAGAAGCGGCAGAAACCGCGCTGACGGCGTTCGAGCAATCCGATTGGGGAGCGAAGCTGCCGCATGTGGCTGCATCATGGCGACGGGCGTGGGCGCATGTGACGCCATTCTTTGCCTTCCCTCCCGAGATTCGCCGGGTGATTTACACCACCAATGCCATCGAGTCGGTCAATGCGCGCATCCGCAAGGTGATCAAGACGCGTGGGCATTTCCCCAATGATGAGGCAGCAACCAAGCTGATCTGGCTGGCGCTGCGCAATATCACCAAGGAATGGGCGATGCCGGTGTTTCACTGGAAAGCCGCGATGGTGCAATTCGCGATTCAGTTTGGGGATCGCTTTACGAAACGTGTGATGTAAAATCAGGTAGCAAGCTATGAAACCTAACCGCCTTGCACACAAAATTCAGGACAGACCCGGGGCAGGATAACCTGCCCCGACTGTTGAATAATGAATCTTCGGTTCTATGCCTCGTTTGTGGTTTGGCCTTTCTCGGTCTCGATTTTTGTCGGCTTTAAACCAAGTTCCTTAAGTATTTGCCGTGTAGCTTTTAAGCCGACCTCCGCTTCCTGAGCACGTTTTTCTGCAGCAGCCTTTTCTGCTTGCAGGCTTTCGACTTGGGCAGTAAGTCCATCCACTTCCAGCGCCAAGGTGTCTGCAAGGGCTGTCAGTTCACGTTGATTTTCTTGCCCGGCGACCCGCGCAGTATGCAGCGCGAGCCGTTCTGAAGCGACGGCCGCGCTGGCCAAGGCCGGCGCGGGCTTCATCCTTTTAATGGGNNATTCAGGACAGACCCACGCCATCGGGAAATACCGGTTTGGTAATGGCGATAAACACCAATCGGCGTCCAAATTCGAACAAGAAACCAAAAGACAAGAGAAGTAAACACGATCTCGTAACACTTAACGCAATTTGTGGACCGTGGATAAGTTTCCACATCTCCAGCCACTCACTGATCCCATGTAAAATACCGAATCCAGCCAGCAGCCAAAGAATCTCCCCAAAAGGCATATTCTTGCCAAGTTTGGGTTGAACGAGAATGGTTATTCCCAGCAGCAAGAAAGCAAAACCACTCAGCAAGAGTACGATTTCCAATGTATCTTCACTCCAGTTGAGGTCCTCGCTACTGGTTGTATTTCACAAGAAACATCAGGGCGATAATCGCAGCGATCAACAACCAAATCCATGCCGGGATAGTGCGTTGCTCGGTTGCCGGATCGTCAGTGGTGCCAGTAGATGTCTCACTGTAGCTCAACCCGGTGCCAGGAACACTGGCG
>DMQT01000015.1:0-1193 GCA_003455595.1 Betaproteobacteria bacterium | reverse complement strand
CGGCATTGCCCGAAGTGCCAGGCCAGTGCCGCGCGGCGTTGGCTTGATGCGCGTCAGGCCGATCTGCTGCCGGTGGACTATTATCACGTGGTGTTCACCTTGCCGGCGCCGATCAGCGCCATCGCCTACACCAACAAGGCGGTGATCTATGCGCTGCTGTTCGAGGTCGCCGCCGAGACCCTGTGCACCATCGCCGCTGATCCGAAACATCTCGGTGCGCAAATCGGCGTGACCCTAGTGTTGCACACCTGGGGATCGGCGCTCACGCATCATCCCCACGTGCATGGCATCGTCCCTGGCGGCGGGCTGTCGCACGACGGTCAGCGCTGGATCTCATGCAAGCCAGGGTTCTTCCTGCCGGTGCGGGTGCTGTCGCGGCTGTTCCGCCGCCGCTTCCTCGAAGAACTCGACCGGGCGCATCGCACCGGTCAGTTGCAGTTCTTCGGCGAGCACGCGCAGCTGGCCGACGCCACGGCCTTCGCCGACTGGCTCAACCCCTTGCGGCAATGCGAATGGGTGGTCTATGCCAAGCGCCCGTTCGGCGGGCCACAGGCAGTGCTGGCCTATCTGTCGCGCTNNGCCAAGCGCCCGTTTGCCGGGCCGGCGGCGGTGCTGGCGTACCTGTCGCGCTATACCCACCGGGTGGCGATCTCCAACAGCCGATTGCTCACCCTGGACGAGCGCGGCGTCACCTTCCGCTGGAAGGATTACCGGGCCCGTGGCAAGACGCGCTACCAGACCATGACGCTCGGTGCCGACGAGTTCATGCGCCACTTTCTGCTGCACGTTCTGCCTGGGGGCTTTCATCGCATCCGTCACTTTGAGCTGATTGCCAATGCCGGACGCCGCGAGAACCTCGCGCGGGTGCGCGAATTACTTCACGTTGCACCCAGCGCCGATGTGGAACCCCGGGGTACGCAGGCACCGGCCGGCATCGCTCAGCCAAGCTTCGTCTGCCCGGACTGTGGGGCGGCGATGATCATCATCGACACCTTCGTACGCGGGCAACCGATCCGTGCACCACCGTTCCATCGAGCCACACCATGAGCGCAATCACTTCTCGATGCACCAACCGCCAGCCGGCTCTTCATCGACCCGAGCCGACCGGAGAGGGCTTTGCCTTGCGCCGCAATCACCTGGTTTCAGGCATGCGGTGCCACCAGGAAATCGGGAACCCCCCGGCCAGCGCCAGG
>DMQT01000054.1:463-2831 GCA_003455595.1 Betaproteobacteria bacterium | reverse complement strand
CTGATGGTGGAAGGTGGCCGTATCGACCACGCGCACCATGCCGGTAACGCCTATCGCGCGCTGACCGACACCATCGCCATGGATGATGCAGTCAAGAAGGCCATGGAGAAAACCGACCCGGAAGATACGCTGATTATCGTGACCGCCGACCACAGCCATGTGTTCACCATTGCAGGCTACCCGAAACGGGCTAACCCGATTCTGGGCACAGTGGTCAATCCGGGCAAAACCACCCCGGCGCTGGCAGCCGATGGCATGCCTTACACCACGGTGTCGTATGCGAACGGTAACGGCTACCACTTTTTGCCGGTGGGCGGAGATACCTCGTATAACGAACCCATTCAGACCGGACGTGTCGTGAACCTGGCCACTGTGAACACCGAAGATCAAGGTTTCCACCAGGAAGCACTGGTGCCGCTGTCTTCGGAAACCCATGCCGGCGAAGATGTGGGCATCTTCGCCGGTGGTCCCAAAGCGCACCTGTTGCATGGCGTGCAGGAACAGAACTATATCTTTCACGTCATGAAGGATGCGCTGGGCCTGTAGCCCTCCCGGCAGCCTGATGTCACACCTGGAGAGGCCGCCTGGTCTCTCCTTTTTTAATTTGGAGTGTTCATACATGAGTCCGCGTTTCATCCTGAAAACCACTGTGTGGTTTGCTTTTTCTACCCTTGTATTCCCTAATCTGGCCAGTGCCGCGCCTACCTATGCAGACGTTGCGGCGCACTACTCAACCACGGCCTGCGCGATTCCATGCGTGAAGCCGCCACAAATCAACGACTGGTATTTCTGGCGCAGCGAAAATCGCGTGGAAATCCGGGATGCCACTCAGGACGTGGGCGAGATATGGCGGCGTGACGGCAAAAACCGGCTCAGCTTTGTCTATGTCGAACCGGCGCACAAGCGCGGTATCGAGTACAACGATACCGATTTACGCATACTCAACCACAAACGTTCATGGGAACAGCTCGCCAGCATCGTCTCGCCAGCAGAGCTGGAAAAACTGAGCAGTGCAGGAGAAACTGTCGTGCTGGGCCATAAGGCGCAGCTGTATAACGGCAAAATTGACAAGCGCACAATCGAAGTGGTGTGGGTGCCTGATCTGCAACTGGCGGCAAAAGTTACCAACACCTACCCGGATCGCCAGGTGACCACTGAAATCAAGTCTTTTCTAAACAGCCAGGATGGAATAACAGCAACGTCCGACGATCTTCTAGCCAACTATGAACTGGTCGACTTTACTGATCTGGGTGACATGGAAACCAAAGAATCCATGGCGTGGTTGAAACACGCAGCAGCGGCACCCGGGCACGAAACGCACGAACATTGAGCTTTGAAGCCGCCGACTGACCCTGTATCAGGCTCAGTCGGCAGCTTCACATGCCACTCGCAAGTCTGGCCGGTTTTGCGCCAGCCGCTTCCAATAACTGGACAATGGCTGGTTCGCCAAAAACTTCGGCCCAATGCAGCGGACGGTAGCCCAGTGCAAGCTGGTTTGGATTGGCACCCATCGCCAGCAAACGTCCTGCCATTGACTGCTTGTGCTGCAGGATCACGATAAACAATGCGCTTCTGCCTTCCGCGTCGGTGGCCCGCAAATCAGGCTTGCGTGCCAGCACCGCTTCCAGCAAAGCAGCATCAGGCTTATCTGCCAGCAGTAGCAGCATCAGGGGTGTCAGGCCGTCCCGGTTGGGGATATCAACATCGGCCCCGGCATGCAACAGCATGTCGGCAATACGATTGTTCCCGGCGTCGAGCGCATTGGTCAGCGCTGTGCCGCCGTTGTCGTTGCGTGTATCCAGACGCGCGCCTGATTTGATCAGAAACTCGACCATGCGGGCATCACCGCGCAAGGCAGCAATGCCAAGCGGGGTAAAGCCGTTGCCCCCCTTGCTGTCGATATCGGAACCGAGATCGGCAAATTTGCGCGCCAGTGCCAGGTTGCCTTGCGCGGCGGCCACCAGCACTGCCGTATTTCCAGACCTGTCCGTGCCACGCGGATTGGCACCCATATCCATCATCAGCTTGATGATGTGCTGGTCGCCCCGGCTAACTGCATCTACCAGATTAGCGTCGACTTCTCCGACTGCCCTTGCCGGCACGATATGTATCAGCAAAGTCAGCGTCAGCAGCGCAGCAGATTTCATTGCGCCACTCCAATTTTCTGAGCATCCAGCTTGTCGCGATATTCTTCCAGAATGTTTTCCATCCGAACCGACTCGATGCCGGTCAGCGGCTCTACCTGGGCGAGTGCGCCCAGTACCCCCTTATCGCGGTATTGCGTCAGGATTTCACGATTCAACTGATACAGCTTGAGGTTCTTCTGCTCGCATGCGCCCAATGCCTGGCCGCGTTGCGCAACGGCGTT
>DMQT01000054.1:0-329 GCA_003455595.1 Betaproteobacteria bacterium | reverse complement strand
CCTGAGCCGCTTCCAGCTGTTTCAGCTTTTCCTGTAGCGCGACGACTTCAGCCCTGGTCGCAGCCTGCGCCGTCCTCGCCGCACCCAACTCTCTGACCAGCGCCGTCCGCTGGCGCTCGGATTGAGCGGTACTCTGTTTGATGTTTTCCGTCTGTTTGGTCAATTCACCGACCTGCTGCGTCAGGCTGTCTTTGCTCTGTTCCAGCGCGGTTTTTTCATTGCTGAATTGCTGCTGCATGATCTGCATGCGGCGCATCGCTTCACGCTCCTTGTCACCGGCATAAACCGGCGATGCAACAACCGCCAACGCAATCAGCACGGCAAGCGCC
>DMQT01000269.1 GCA_003455595.1 Betaproteobacteria bacterium | reverse complement strand
CCGGTGACGGACGACATCCTCGAAGGCATCACGCGCGACACCATCGTCCAGCTTGCGGGCGAAATCGGCCTGCAGGTAGTGGAAAAACGCATCACCCGTGACGAGGTATACAGCGCCGACGAAGCCTTCTTCACCGGCACTGCCGCCGAAGTCACACCGATCCGCGAATTGGATAACCGCACCATCGGCAATGGCGACCGCGGCCCGATCACCACCCGGCTGCAAAAAATGTACTTCGATTGCGTGACCGGCAAAGACCCGAAACACACCGACTGGCTCAGCTACATTTAAGGGACGCATCATGGCTCAAGTGCTACACGAAAATACCCAGCGCATCATCGACGTGACCGCCGACGACCTGCCGCTGCATTGCCCGATGCCGAACATGATTGCGTGGGACTCGCACCCGCGCGTGTTCCTGCCAATCGAAGTCAAAGGCGAAGCCCTGTGCCCGTATTGCGGCACGATGTACGTGCTTAAAGGCGGCGCAGCCGGGCATGGGCACTAAATATCGCCCGTCGTGTAGGTTGGGTTAGCGGCCTCATCGCGTCACCCAACAAACCACAAATTCAGTAAAGAGCCGCACATGATTCAGGATCGCGCTCCCGGTGCCAGAGTTCAATTTGCTGTGGAAGGACAGAACAGATCGCTTTTATCCGACCGAGAATGGCAGCAAGAAGCAGAAATTTATACTGATTGAAATCCTGGTGGAGTGGCGCGACCCGGAAAATGTGTCGCGGGCGTTTGGCGTGGAGCTGCGCTATCACTCGCCACAAACCATTTATGCCACCCCGGTCAGGGGCTGGGCGGCGTTTCGGGAGTGCGAAAAAACCAGCCACCTGCCGCGCATTGCTTTCGTGCCACCCTTTTCGGGTTTGGAGCCCAGCGAAAAATGGCTGGATATCGCACCCACTCGTCAGCAAGTGGGGAAGGGGCAGCCCGGCAGTGTGCTGCGCAATTTGCTGCTGCGCATGTGTCCGCCTCCACCCAAAGATGCGACCGGTAAGGTCGAAAAAGGCTACAAGGTGCCCGATGACTGGACGTAACTTGCCAACGTCGTCCAGCGTTGGTTCTCGGTAGAGCTGTTGCCCCCGCAATACGACTCTGCCAAAGACGTTCACATTGGGGTGGAATACCGGCAAAACGGCAAGACCTACGACCTGATTTCTGGTGGCAGCGGGTTTCACCAGACTATGACGCTTCTGGCATTTCTATACGGTTACCAGCCCACAACCATTCTACTGGACGAACCCGACGCACACCTACATGTCAATTTGCAGCGCGAAATTTTGGATTACTTTAAGAAAAAGTCAGCCGAAAAAGGGGTGCAGTTCCTGATAGCCACGCATGCGGAGGAGTTTGCCAGGGGCGTGGATTCTAGCCAGATTTTGTCTTTGCTCAAACAAGTGCCCAAACGCATTGAGTCCACACATCAAGTGCTGCGAGCCATGGCCGAGGTGTCGAATGAAGAGCTTACCCGGCCGGCTGCTTGGATCACCCTACATTCTTTATGTCGAGGGGGAGAGTGACGAGCGCATCCTTCGCGCGTGGGCCGAGCAGTGCGGGGCGCTGCCTGTGATGGACAAAATTTGCTTCAAGGTCATGGGTGGCGGCAACAAGCAAGAGATGCTGAGACTCGCAAATGAGCACTTTGACGCACTCAAGCACGTCGTGCTTGATGTCCAGCGGTTGATGCTTTTTGACTATGACGACGACAAAGCATTTCATCCGCTGGCAGACAATCCGTCGTTGGTGGAGTGGCGCAGAAAGAATGTTGAAAACTACCTGCTTGTTCCACCTGCATGGAGGCGGGAAGCGTTGCAGGTGTTGCACCTTTCGGACGACGATCTGTTTGCGCAGCCTGTATTGCATGTCATCGACGAATTCTTTGCGGATGAAAACCTGACGTTGCCCGCAGGTAAAACTTGGCGAAACCTCGCGGCCAACATTTTCAGCGTTGTAGATGGCAAGCGAATTCTTTTCGAAAATAGCACCTCACTTTTTCATGCCCTGCGTAAGGGCGATCTTCCGATTGATGTGCTGCGCGAGCGTGTGGCCGCGGTGATGACCGCTGATGAGATTCACGAGGATGTGCATAAATTTTTTGGCAAATTGATTGCCATGGTGCGTCCTGTATCTTGATCCTTTCGGACATGATTCCAGACTTCAATGATGTTTGACGAGATGGCAGCCGCACAGCTGTATCCACCGCAGTACAGCCAAAACACAGACACGGCGGTGGAGAGTGTGACGGTGACTTTGCTCAATCTGGCGCGTCCCAGTATGTGGGATGTGGTGAGTGACTGGATTGACCGAAACGGCCCTATTGCCAACAGTAAACTGCGCGAGATTTCAGGCCTGGACACGCTTGGTGCGTCCAAGCAACTGCGCAGCTGGGTAGCACAGGGCGTGCTGGTGGCCTTGCCAGCGGCTTCGCGCCAGATGGCGCGCTACACCAAACCTGAATTGCTGGCCGCACCGGATGATTCATTATATTTTGGCTTGGATAATGAATCCTGAAAAATGAAAAAATTGTTTTAAATCAGCTTGTTGTTTTTATATTCATTATCTTTGGTGTGAGCTTGGCGCGTGCAAAGCCGAAGACCTGAACATCGCGCCGGTGTTATGGGCTGTGAGAATGGC
>DMQT01000014.1 GCA_003455595.1 Betaproteobacteria bacterium | reverse complement strand
CGGATGCTCACCACCGACAGCGCGCGCGCCAGGTCTTTGGCCAGATTCACAATCTGACTGCCCTTCACACCGGAGGCCGGTTCGATCTCGTAGCGCGTAATGACCGGGCCGGGCAGCGCCGCCACCACGTGCGCCTGCACGTTGAATTCGGCCAGCTTGCGCTCGATCAGACGCGAGGTGAATTCCAGCGTTTCGGGCGACAGGCTTTCCACGTGCACGGTGGCGGCGTCGAGCAGGTGTAGCGGCGGCAATGGCGAATCGGGCATTTCAGAGAACAGCGGCACCTGCTTTTCGACCTGTACGCGCTCCGACTGAATAATCGTCGGCGGCGGCGTTTCGATCACCACCGGCGCGCGATGCTCGGTACGGCGTTTTTCTTCCAGCACGACTTCATCGCGCTTCTGCGTGGCAGCCTGCCCGACACGGCGCTCACGACGATTTTCCCAGGTGAGTAACGCCCACGCCCAGAAGCGTTCCTGATATTCGCCGGTTTTTTCCGCCACCGCCAGCCAGGAAATGCCGGTAAACAGACTGAAGCCCACCGCCATCAGGATCAGCAATGTCAGACTGCCGCCGGTAAAGCCCAATAGATGCGTCATCGCGTCGCCGCTGATCGCCCCGATGATGCCGCCCGGATGCTCCGGCAGCGCAACCTGCAGGCTGTGCAGTCGCTGCGCTTCCAGCCCTGTGCTGCTCAGCAGCAACAGTACGAATCCGGCACTGCGAATGTAGAGTGGCCGCCGGTCAGCCGGCTGCCCCTGCTCCAGCCGCCGATAGCCCCACCAGCTGCCATACAGCCCCAGCACCACCCACCACCAGGTCGACAGGCCAAATAGCGAGAGCAGGATATCGGCCAGATACGCCCCCAGCGTACCGCCCAGATTGGCGACCTGGCCTTTGCCGCTGTGCGACCAGCCCGGATCGGATTGCGCATAGGTGAACAGGATCAACGCGACAAACGCGGCAATGGCCACGCTTACCAGCCAGCCGACTTCATGCAGCAGGCCTCGCAGCTTGGGCGAAAGCGGATTGGGNNGAATGGCCGATTATAGCGTCAAGCCAGCGCCGCTGGATATTCGACGCGCGTGATTTGAGGCTTGCCGGGGAGACTGGGCTAGCGTGCACGATCAGGCAGCGGCATGATATCCGCCGCCCTCACCCCAACCCCGCTTCCGCGTGTGGGCGAGGGGTTTTAACCCCCTTCTTCCCTAAGCGGGAGAAAGGCTGGAAATAAGGGTGTCTGAACAACACCCCACCTTAACGCGACGCCACCAGTTGCCCTGCCAGCACGCCGTCGCGCATCACCACCTGCAGTTTGGTGTTGCTGGTTTTGACCTTGACACCATTCAGGTACAGCGCTGTTTTCACCGGGTACACGCCCTCAGGCACACCTTCTGGCATCGGCACGGTGAAGCTGTTGCGGAAGCCACCGGAACTGCCGCTGGCTGACACTGGCTTGCGTACCGACTTGGCCAGCTTGCCATCCGGCTTGTACAGGCTCATTTCCTCTTCCAGTCTAGGATCCGGATCGTTGCGGCCATTCACCACTTCGATGTAGGAATCCATCTCAGCCTTGTTGCCGGCGCGGATGGTGGCGGGTTTGAACGCGGTGGTGTATTTGACGATGGTGGTCCGCTCCGGCAACTGGCCTCGGTTAGCAGCTTTGTACTCGTCCTGCGTCTGCTGCGCGGTTTTAACCTGTTCGGAGCGGTAATTCACCAGCATGCAGCCAAAACCGCCAATCGCCGCGCCGATGGCCGCGCCGCGCACGGTATTGGTCCCGCCGCCGAGCAGGCCACCGATTACTGCGCCCACACCGGCTGCGATGGCAGGATTGCATTCGGAATCGTTTGAAGCAGTATTACCCGACGTATTTTGCCCGGTGGTGGCACAGCCACCCAGCGCCAGCGAGGCGGCGACCAGCAGTGCGGTAGAACGGCGTGTAAAGTAGGGTGTCATGGTATGGCCTCCTGATAGTTATGAGATTTTGGAAATTTTGGAATCAAACGGACGGACTGGTCACCGAGCCGCATTCGGAACAAAAGCGCGCGCCGGCCTCGACCACTGCCTGACAGGCGGGGCAATGCAGCGTCTGCGCGGGCGATGTTTGCGTGCTACCCAGCGCTTGCAGCATGGCCTGTGGCAGCCCCGCCGGCACCTGACCGCCACCGAGTTGATTCAGCGCGCCCAAGGTGGCGACTTTCTGCATGTCCGCACTCGAGCCGGGCGCGACGATGATGCTCTGATCGGCGGCAAACTGGGCGAGGTGCTGCGCCAGATATTTGGCTTTATCGGGCAGGCCGCGCATGCCCACCAGCCAACGCTCTGAATGTTTGCCGAACGACACGGTTTCAAACTGCGCCACCCACACGCGCAGGGTCATGGTTTCGATGTTGATGACCTGTTTTTCGGATTTGATGCGGTCGGTGAACTGGTTGCCATATTCGAGTTTGGCGGATTGATAATTCCCGCTCATTTCCACCCAGATCAGTTCCGACACAAAATCGAAGCGTCCCCATAGCGCGTGACCCGCCTTGAAACAGAAATTGCCCACCACCAGCATGGCCGCGCCAAACGCCAGGTAGGCCGTCACACCCGGCTCAAAGTTGAGCGGATTCAGCAGCGCAGCAAACACCACCAGCGCCGCCGCGCCCAGCAGCGTCAGAATCACGCCCATCGAGTTGAGCCACAGCAGCCAGTGATAGCGCGGCAAGGCAAAGCACGCGGCCAGGTCGATCTTGCGCAAATCCTCGCGCGGCATGGGCTGGGTTTCTTCCAGCACTTCACTGGCAAAGCTGCCGGTGCCATTGCCGATGGTCGGAAAAATGCGCGCATAACGACGATTCGGCACCTGTTCGGTCCAGCCGGTTTGCAGCATGCGGTCGAGTTCATCGATGAGTTGTTTGGGGTGGCTGTTCATCGACAAGGCCTGCTGCTCGCACGCCATGGTAGTGGGGGGCGGCGCAATCATCTGCTTGGTGAGCGCGACAAAAAACAGCGCCACTGCGCCCAATGCGGCCAGCAGCAAAAATAGCGCCTGGCCGTTCAACGACAGCCAGCTCAAATCCGGCAGTGCATGGCTGACCAGCGGTATCAGCACCGGCCCGAAGATCGACGCCAGCACCAGTCCGACCAGACCTTTGATGCCCAGATCAGTTTTAGCATTGGCGCCTTGCTCCAGCGGCTTGATCAGCAAAAACACCGCAAAACCGAAGTAGAACAGCCCCATCCATGACGACGCCTGCGGGTTGGAAAATGCGATCCAGGCAATCAGCAGCGACAGCATCGTTACCGCTATCGCCAACCCGGTCTGAAACTGGCGCTGGGCAATCACCTGAATCGGATGCGGCGCGTAAATAAGCTGCGGAATCCAGCTATACAGCAGGCCGTTCAATGCGCCTTGCGGCTCCTGAAACACCAGCGCGTTCTGGCGCAGGGTTTCTTTCAGCGCATCGGCACCCGTACTTTTACCGGTCTGGTCCACGCCCATATCCTGCGCCAGGCTTTTGGGCTCGCCCCGGCCAAAGAAAAAGCGCAGCTGCATCAGCGCACGGCGCGCGTAGTCGATGCCCTTGAACAGCAAAAACACGCCCATCAATAGCGGCAACAGACTCCAGAACGACAGGTGCGTCGCCAGCGCATGGCGACTCAGCAGCAGCAGGCTGATCGCCGCCAGCAGCAAGATCAGCGCCGCAGTCAGGTAGAAATAATTCTCCACCTTGAATGGGTTAGGCAGGTCAAGGCGCCGACTTTCCGAGCTGTATTCGTAGGACATGGCTGCACCCGTTACTGGATATTGATTTCTGACAGCGCACGGTCTTGCGCGTCTTTGGCTTTGCGTTTCATCTCGGCACCGCGCGGGTTGCCCGGATCAAGCCGCATCACCGTATTGGCGTTGCTGATGGCGCAATCGTATTTCTTGCGGGCCATGCATTTTTCGCCCTCTTCCAGCGTGCCGTCTATCGCCGCTTGCATTGGATTGGCGGCTTTAGCGGTAGGCACCTGATCGCCGACAACCGGTGTCGGCGCAGGTGTGCGCGCCGGCGCTATTGACACCACCGCAGGCTTGGCCATGGCGGGTACCACCTCGGGTGGCGGTGCAGCTTGCGTGGGTATTGCAGGC
>DMQT01000294.1:13576-14386 GCA_003455595.1 Betaproteobacteria bacterium | reverse complement strand
GCCGCGCAAAATACCACCAGCTCGCCCGCGCCCGGGATATGCGGCACGCCGATGTATTTGGCAAACACCACGTTACCGGCAACGTAGGCAAAAATTGCCAGCGCCGACGCCACCATCACGGTTGGCATGATCGCCAGACCGTCGAGTCCATCGGTAAGGTTGACCGCATTACTGGAACCGACAATGACGAAATAGGTGAGCACGACAAACCCGACGGTGCCGAGTGGAATGGCGACGTGCTTGAAGAACGGTACGATAAGTTCGGTCTGCGCCGGCAGTTGCGTCGAGTAGGCGACGAACAGCGCCGCACCCAGGCCGATCAGCGATTGCCAGAAATACTTGGTCTTGGCCGACAGGCCCTTGGGATTGCGGTGTACTACCTTGCGATAGTCATCGACCCAGCCCACTGCACCGAAGCCCAGCGTGGTAAACAGCACCACCCACACGTAGCGATTCGACAAATCCGCCCACAACAAGGTGGAAATGGTGATCGATACCAGAATCAGCGCGCCGCCCATGGTCGGCGTACCGGCCTTGATCAGGTGCGTCTGCGGGCCGTCGTCGCGCACCGACTGGCCGATTTTCATCGCCGCCAGTTTGCGGATCACGGCGGGGCCCACCATGAACGAGATGGTCAAGGAAGTCAGCGTCGCCAGTACTGCGCGCAGCGTGATGTAGTTGAACACGCTGAATGCACGAATGTCGTGCGCCAGATATTGAGCCAGCCAATGCAACATTAGATACGCACCTCAAAACTTTTAACCACCCGTTCCATCTGCATGAAACGGGAGCCTTTGACCAGCACCGTCA
>DMQT01000294.1:12257-13509 GCA_003455595.1 Betaproteobacteria bacterium | reverse complement strand
GCGCGGCTCAGGTCGCCCAGCGCGTACAGATAATTCACCCCGGCGCTACGTGCCGCCGTGCCGATTTCAGCATGCAAGGCCTCGGCATCGTCACCCAGCTCGGCCATATCGCCCAGCACCATGATCTTTACACCCGGCATCGCCGCCAGTACCGCCAGTGCGGCACGCACCGAATCCGGATTGGCGTTGTAACTGTCGTCGATCAGCGTCGCGCCATGCAGCGCGGGCTTGTTTTGCATGCGCCCGGCTACACCGCGAAACGCTGCCAGGCCATGCACAATGGCAGCCGATGCCACGCCCAGCGCCAACGCTGCTGCGGTCGCCGCGAGCGCATTGCGCGCGTTGTGCTCCCCTGCCACTTGCAGATGCAGCGTGAATTCCAGATCGGCGCTGCGTACATCCATCGCCCGATTGGCCGCGTGATAGCACCCCTGCACCGCAGCAGGCTGCGTCAGGCCAAAATCCAGCACTGTTTTATTCCCGGCCAGCCCGCGCCACAGCGCTGCGTGGGCATCGTCGGCATTGATGACCGCCACACCGTGTTCGCTCAGTCCGGCAAAGATTTCACCTTTGGCACGTGCCACGGCCTCGACCGAACCGAGCATGCCGACATGCGCCGCACCGGCATTATTCACCAGCGCCACGTCGGGACGCGCCAGCCGGGTCAGATAATCAATTTCCCCAGCGTGATTCATGCCCATCTCGATCACGCCAAAGCGGTGCTGCGGACGCAATTTCAGCAGCGTCAGCGGCAGCCCGATGTCGTTATTGAAATTGCCCACCGTCGCCAGCACGGCGTCATCGCTGCTGGCCACACGCAGAATGGCAGCAAGCATTTCCTTGACCGTGGTTTTGCCGTTGCTGCCGGTCACGCCGACGATCTGCGCGGGCATCTGGTCACGCCACCAGGCAGCGAGTTGACCCAGCGCCAGGCGGGTATCGGCCACCACGATGGCAGGCTGCGCAGTGCACTCGGCAGCTGCTGTTATCATCACCGCCGCTGCGCCCTGATCGAGCGCCTGCTGCGCGTAAACGTGGCCGTCGAAACGCTCGCCTTTAAGCGCCACAAACAGATCACCCGGCTGGATGCTGCGGGTGTCGGTGGCGACCCGGGTGAATTCGATGTTGCTACCGCGCAGCTTGGCGTGCAGCGCAGCGGCGACGCGATTGAGGTCGGTCATGACGGGTATCATGCCCAGCCCTCCAGCGCACGCTGTGCGATTTCCACATCGCTGAATGGGTATTTCACGCC
>DMQT01000294.1:11308-12220 GCA_003455595.1 Betaproteobacteria bacterium | reverse complement strand
GATAATCGCCAACGGCTCCTCGTTGCGCGGGTTGTCCGACGTCACCACCACTTCGTCGGCCAGTTGTGCCGCTATGCCGCCCATCAGCGGGCGCTTGCCGGTGTCACGGTTGCCGCCGCAGCCAAATACGCAGATCAGCCGGCCATTGGGATTCACCTGTTTCAACGTGCTCAATACTTTTTCCAGCGCATCCGGGGTGTGCGCGTAATCCACCACCACCACCGGCTTTTCACCCCCGCCCAGCGCCTGCATGCGTCCGGCTACCGGCTGTAGCGCGGCAAGCTGTTGCGCCGCATCGTTCAGGCTGACGCCGCTGACCAACAGGGTTGCCAGCGTAGCGAGCAGATTGCTGGCGTTAAAGCGCCCGAGCAGCGGCGAACTGAGCTGCGCGTTGCCCCAATCCGAGGCAATCTGCATCGACAAGCCGCTGGCGCTGAGTTGCAGCTTTTCGCCGCGCACCCGGCCTGCATCGAATCCGTAACCAACCACATTGACCGGGCCGTTTTCCAGGCGCGTGAATAGCGTGCGGCCGAATGCATCGTCCAGATTCAATACGGCATGTTTCAACCCAGGCCAGGCAAATAGACCGGCCTTGGCTGCGCCGTAACTGTCCATGTCACCGTGATAATCCAGGTGATCGCGCGACAGGTTGGTCAACACCGCCACGTCGAATTTCGCACCGTTGACGCGGCCTTGCGCCAGACCGTGCGACGACACTTCCATCACCGCTGCCTGCGCGCCTTGCCGCACATAATCGGCCAGCGAACGCTGCAATACGATGGCGTCGGGCGTGGTGTTATGCGCCGCACTGAGTTGATCTGGAAAACCGTTGCCGAGCGTGCCGATCACCGCAGCGCGGCGATCAAGCTGGTTCAAACAGCGCGCCAGCCAGTGCGCGCACGAGGTCTTGCC
>DMQT01000294.1:10723-11189 GCA_003455595.1 Betaproteobacteria bacterium | reverse complement strand
TTGGTGCCGGTAACGCCAATCATCCACAGCGCCTGCGCGGGCTGGCCGTATAGCTGTGCGGCGATTTCACCGACCCGTGCCTTGAGGTTGGCGACACCCAGGTTAGGCACGTCGGCCCAGCGTGCAGGCCAGCTAAAATCCTGTTGCTCCCACAGCACCGCACTCGCGCCAGCCGCTATGGCCTTGTCTATATAGTCACGACCATCACCCGCTTCACCCGGATACGCGGCAAAGCCGTCACCCGTTGTGATGTGCCGGCTGTCAGCGCTCAGGCCGCGCAGCGTCGCGCCCAGTGGCGTCAAGGCCGCCAGGATGTCGGCGGCGTCAGGTGACAGCCTGCGGGCGCTCACATCGACTCCTCTTCAACCTTGGCATTGACCGGTGGCAACACCACATTGCCGGTAGGATTGTCGGGGGGAATATCGAGCACACGCAGCGCGCCGCTCATTACACTGCTGAATACCGG
>DMQT01000294.1:8211-10560 GCA_003455595.1 Betaproteobacteria bacterium | reverse complement strand
GCGACAATCAGGCGTGGGTTGCTCACCGGCGCGAGACCGATGAATGAGGCAATGTATTTATCGCTTGAATAGCGCCCGTCCACCGGCTTGTGCGCGGTGCCGGTCTTGCCTGCGACACGGTAACCGGCCACTTGCGCGCGCGGCGCGGTGCCCAGCGGCGACACCACCGTTTCCATCATGGCCAACACTTCATGCGCTGCCGCCGGGGTAAACACCTGCGTACCGGCGTCGCTGGCAACGTCCTGCTTCAACATGGTGACCGGGCGCATTTCGCCATTGTTGGCAAACACCGTGTAGGCGCGCGCCATTTGCAACAGACTCACGGCGATACCGTTGCCGAACGCCATGGTGGCCTGTTCGATCGGCCGCCAGCTCTGATACGGGCGCAGCTTGCCACTGGCCGCGCCGGGAAAGCCGACCTGCGGCGTGGTGCCGAACCCGGCCTTGTGCAGTTCGTCCCAGAAGTATTCGGGCTTGAGCGCCAGCGCGATTTTTGCCGCACCGACGTTGCTGGATTTTTCGATGATCTGTGAAATGCTGATGATGCCGTTGGCATGCGTGTCATGAATGCGCTTGTTGCCGACCACAAAGCTGCCGTCGCCGGTGTCGATCATGGTATCCGGCTTGATCGTGCCCGCATCCAGCGCAGCCGCGACGGTGAACGGCTTCATCGTCGAACCCGGCTCGTATTCGTCGGTCACGGCGTGGTTGCGCATCATCCACGGCTTCACGCCCTGGCGGTTGTTGGGGTTGTACGACGGCAGGTTTGCGAGCGCCAGGATTTCGCCGGTCCTGGCGTCGAGCACGACGATGGCCGCGGCTTTGGCCTTGAACGTGGCGACCACGTTCTGCAATTCACGGTAGGCCAGGTACTGGATTTTCATGTCGATCGACAGCGCCAGATCGCGCCCCGGTTTCGGGCTCTGGATGCTCTCGACATCCTCGACAATATTGCCTTTTCGATCCTTGATGACACGACGGCTGCCCGGCACACCGGCGAGCCAGTTCTGGTAGGTCAGCTCCATGCCTTCCTGACCTTTGTCATCGACGTTGGTAAAGCCCAGCAGGTGCGAAGTCACGTCAGCCGACGGGTAATAACGCCGGTATTCGCGCCGCAAATACAAGCCGGGAATGCCAAGCTGGGTGGCGGCAGCGGCTTGTTCCGGCGGCAATTGACGCTTGATGTAGACAAACTCCTTGCCGTCTTCACCGAGCCGCTTCTGGATGTCCGCCAGCGGCATGTCGAGCAGTTTGGACAGATGCTTGAGCTGGTCGGGACTGGCGTTGACCGAGGCCGGGTTGGCCCACAGTGATTCCATCGGTGTGCTGATCGCCAGCGGCTCGCCACGCCGGTCGGTAATCATGCCGCGATGCGCGGGCAATTCCAGCACGCGGCTCACTACCGCATTGCCTTTGCGCTGCAGGAAATCATGCTGGATGCCTTGCAGATACACCGCGCGCATCACCAGACCGAGCAACCACAACAGCAGCAGCCCGGCCACCACCCGGCCACGCCAGCGTTGCAGGTGCAGCTCCAGCAAGTGGCTGGCTGGGCGCGCGGCGATGCGACTCACTGGCTGCCTCCGGCATTCACGACCTGCACCCGATCGGCTGCGGGCACCTGCATGTGCAGGCGCTCAACGGCGAGCTTTTCAATGCGCCCATGCATCGCCCAGGTACTTTGTTCGAGTTGCAGCTGGCCCCATTCGACATCGAGCTGGCGCTGCTGCGCCTGCGCCTGTTGCAGCGCCACAAACAGCTGGCGCGCGTGATGCTGGGCGTTGACCACGCCGAGTGCGCAGCCCATCACCAGCAACAACAAGACAATCTGCATCCGGCTCATGCCACGTCCTCGCGGCGTTCGGCGACGCGCATGGTGGCGCTGCGCGCGCGTGGATTGGCTTCGGTTTCAGCGTGGCCGGGACGTATTGCACGTCCGATCAAGCGTATTTTTGGTTCGGGAATATCGGCGGCACGCACCGGCAGTCGGCGCGGCATAACCGGCGGGCTTGACGCCTCACGCAGCGCGCGTTTGACGATGCGGTCTTCCAGCGAATGAAAACTGATAACCACCAGTCGTCCGCCCGGGGCGAGCAGTTGCAGCGCCTGGGGCAGCGCTAACGACAACTCCTCAAGCTCCCGATTGATGTAAATCCGTATAGCCTGAAAGGTACGTGTCGCCGGGTTCTGGCCTGGCTCACGTGTGGGCACGACCGCCGCCACGAGTTCAGCAAGCCGCTTTGTGGTTGCAATTGGCGCGAGCGCTCTCTGCGCAACAATCGCGCTTGCAATCGATTTAGCATACCGCTCTTCGCCATAGTCCTTGATCACTCCCCTGATGTCGGCCTC
>DMQT01000294.1:0-8066 GCA_003455595.1 Betaproteobacteria bacterium | reverse complement strand
CTAAAACCGCGCTCGGCGTCGTCCAGTTGCGGCGACGACACGCCCAGGTCCATCAACACGCCATCCACCTGGTGCACACCGCGTTCAGCCAGCTGATCGGCCAGGTGCACAAAGCCGCTGTGTATCAGTCCGAAGCGGACATCAACCCAGGTCTGCCCGGCAGTGATGGCGGCCGGGTCTTTGTCAAACGCCCAAAGACGGCCGGTTTCGCCCAGCGCTGCCAGTATCTTGCGGCTGTGGCCGCCGCGCCCGAAGGTGGCATCGACATAGATGCCGTCGGCCCGGATGTGGAGGGCTGCGACCGCTTCTTCGAGGAGCACCGTCTCATGCTGCAAGCTCGCGCTCACAGCGAGAAGCCTTCCAGCTCGGGCGGCATGTCGCCATTCCGGAATACCAGCGCCTGCTCCATCTGGGCCTGCCAGCGCGCTTCGCTCCATAACTCGAATTTCACTCCCTGACCGACCAGCACCACGGTTTTTTCCAGCCCAGCGAAATCGCGCAGCATGGCGGGCAGCAGGATCCGGCCACTGGCATCCAGATCCAGATCATGCGCATTACCCACCAGCAGACGCTGCAAGCTGCGCGTTTGGGGATTGAAACTGGACAGGCTATTGAGTTTTTTCTCGATGGGTTCCCACTCAGGAAGCGGGAACAACAGCAGACACTGGCTGGGGTCGGCGGTCACTACGACGCGACCCTCAGCCTGGTTTTGCAGCGCGTCACGGTACCTGGACGGCACAGCCAGCCGACCCTTGCTATCCAGGTTGAGCGTTGCAACGCCGCGAAACATGACATCCCTTTTTTTACGTTGCGCAGAGGGCGTTTTCCCACTTCCCCCCACAATTCACCACTGCGACCCACTATAGATAAAATTATGGGGGGGGTCAAGCGGATAAATTGCAGTTTCGTAAGAATTTACAATCACTTACGACGCATTAGCAAACGCTAATAAGCAATCAAAAATAAGCACATAGCGGATTATTTGAAGGCAGGATATTAAGAGAAGCAGTACTTCTACGCGGCAAAGCTTGTCAATACACGCAAATTTTTTAGGGTATTACTTCAAGCGGCGGGGGCGGACAGCGGGTAGTGCACTTCGATGACGTCGATTTCGCGCATGCCAGCCGGGCTTTGGAAGCGCACATGGTCGCCTGCACGCGTTTTGAGCAGGGCGCGCGCCAGCGGCGACACCCAGTTGATGCGGCCATGTGAAGGGTCGGCTTCGTCCACCCCGACAATCTGGTAAGTGTGTTCGCTGCCGTCTTCCTCGGCCACCGTCACCGTTGCGCCAAAAAACACCTGTTCAATCGCCTGCTGAGTGGCCGGATCGACCACCTCCGGGTTGTCCAGCCGCTTGGTCAGGTAGCGCAGGCGCCGATCGATTTCACGCAGGCGCTTTTTGCCGTAGATATAGTCGCCGTTTTCCGAGCGGTCGCCATTCGACGCCGCCCACGACACGATTTCAACAACCTGTGGCCGATCCACTTTGAGCAACTGGTCAAACTCGGCCTTGAGCAGCGCATAGCCGCGCGGCGTCAGGTAATTCTTGACGCCTGCGGGCAGTTGCGGCTCCGCCACGAGGTCTTCTTCGTCGGCGTCGGTTTCTTTGGTGAAGGCTTTGCTCATGATGGGTGTAACGGAAAATTCAGGTGAAGCTGGCCGATAAGCCGGGTTTTGTCGTGGACAGTCATTCCTCTAGGCCGGCGGTTACCCGACGGCTCAAGCAGCCTACCCGCAGACTCAGCGAGCCGCTTCATCGTCTGCCTATTTGGCCTTGCTCCGGATGGAGGTTACCGCGTTTCACCGTAACTAAATACGCTCGTCTCTGTGGCCCTGGTCCTCGCCTCACGGCGGCCGGTCATTAACCGGCATCCTGCTCTATGGAGCCCGGACTTTCCTCCCCCCTGGTTGCCCAGGGCGGCGACTGCCTAGCCAGCTTCACGGTCATTTTAGCATCAATACCGGGCTATCTCCTTGACATAATTGGATTGATTACCTATCCAGATAACATGGCAGCGCGTTTCTGCGTGCCGTTCCCCCGCCGCAGACAGCCCGCCTGCAACCACGCCAAGGAGATCGCGATGAGACGTAGACTCTATTTCATGCTTCCTGATACCTACAGCGCCAAACAGATCGCCGATGAACTATTGCTGGCGTGTATCGAAATCAATCACATCCATGTCCTGGCCAAAGACGGCGTAGCGCTGGACGGCCTGCACGAGGCTTCCATCCTGCAAAAAAGCGACTTTGTGCATGGCGTGGAAAGCGGCCTGGTGATCGGCGGCGCTGCCGGTGTCGTGGCGGGCGTGGTGGCGCTATTGTATCCGCCGTCGGGCGTCACACTGCACTTGGTCAGCATCCTGATTACCGCCCTGCTGGGTGCGGGTATCGGTGCCTGGGTGTCGAGCATGATCGCCAGCTCGGTACCCAATTCGCGCCTCAAGCAATACGAGCAGGCTATCGCCGACGGCGGCATTTTAATGATGGTTGACGTGCCCAGCGGCCGCGTCGCGGAAATCCAGCAACTGGTCACGCGCCGCCACCCGGAGGTACGCGGCAGCCAGCTTGACCCCACCATCCCAGCCTTTCCTTGACCTTGGCGTTCACGTAAGTTCGGCGCGCTGGCTGCACACGCAACCAGCGCGTCACACCTCCACTGGTTCATATCCACCAATCAATCGGTGCGGATGCCCCACACCCGCCGACACCCTATAAAATTACCCATCCGTTTCAGTCGCTTAGTTTCCTGGCATGGTATGTGTTTGAGACTAGACATTCGATCGCCCGTGCNNTGTTTCGCACCACGCACCTGCTGGCAGCGGGCGACCTGAGCGCGGCCAAAAACGCACTGCATCATGCCGAACGTGCCTTGCAACAGGATGCGCTAACCAACGATCAGATTGCCCGCACCCAAGCCATGCGCCTGCTGCATGACGCGCACCAACTCGAACGCCATATCAAACAGGGCGATGCCGACACCCAGCGCCTGGCGCAGACGCTGTGGCGCAAAAGCGCGGCGCTGGCCGAACGCCGGGCGGCGTATCTGGGCGACGCCTGGCCGCGCATGCTGCACGACCATCCGGTCAAATCGCAGCTGATAGACGCCCGCCTCTACCTGCACTACGCCTCGATCGAGGCATTCACCGCGCATAACCAGTCGGCAGCAGACGAGTATCTCAATCTGGCTCAGACGCATATCAGCCAGGCGCATGAACTCGCCTTCCAGCAACACCGACCAGTGATGGAAATCGTCGGCCTGCAAAAACGCATCGCCGCACTGGCCGCCGCCCCGCCGGGCCAACGCGTACAGCAGCAATTCAAGCTGCGGCGCGGCGAGCTAAGCGTCATGATTGACCAGTAAAGGCAGCGGCATGAACCTCCCGCTTGCCTGGCAACGCAAAACCGGCTTGAATAGCAGCCATGTCCTGCCTGTGTCCAGCCCCATGTCGCGTTCCCTGATCCTGCGTTCGCTGTGGTTGCCCAGCCTGATACTGGGTATCGGCGTGGTGCTGGCACTGGCACTGGTGAGCCTGAGCGCCTGGCGTGCCGAGAGCCGCATGCAGGTGATGCAGGGGCACATGCAGCACATCCTGGCGCTGCAGCAACTGGCATTGCATATCGAACAGGACACGCTGCGCCCGTTTGACCCGCACACCCCACTCAGTCCGGCCATCAAGCAGGCGCTCGATGGCCAGCTGACGCAGATTCTCAACGCCGACCAGTATCGCGCTGCCGATACCCCCGCCATCCTCGAACAACTGCGCAGCGTATTGGCGCTGCCCGGTGCCAACCATGCCACCCTGCTCAATACACTGAACCAGATTCGCCAGCGCATCACCGCCGAAATCGGCGCCCACGGGGCACTGGTGAATGCCGTGCAGCAATCCGCCCAGCTCGAATTCAAGCTCACGCTGGGACTGGCCGCCGGGTTACCGTTGTTGATACTCGCCATCCTGTTTTTGCTGCGCCACCAGGTCAGCGTGCCATTGCGCGACCTGGGCCAGCTCATGCACGGCCTGTCGCGGCAAAATTACGCCAGCGCACCGACCCAGCACGCCGGGGCCATGATCAAGCCGCTGCTGCTGCGCTATAACCATTTAGTCAGCAGACTGGCCGAACTTGAAGCCGAGCATCAGAACCGTGAAACCACGCTTGAGCAACAGGTGCGCGATGCTACCGGCACCTTGCTGGCGCAACAGCTGCGCTTGGCGCAAGCGGAAAAACTCGCGACCGTGGGTGAAGTCGCGGCGGGCATTGCCCATGAATTACGCAATCCGCTATCCGGCATTCAGCTGGCACTGGTCAATCTGCGCAGCGAAACCAGCTCGCCCGACCACCTCGAACGACTCGACCTGATCCTCGACGAACTCAACCGCATCAACCGCCTGCTCAACGGCCTGCTCGATCAGGCGCGGCACCGTCCCGAGGCCGCCAGCGCAGTGTGTCTGGCGGATCTGTGCCAGGCGGTTGCGGCACTGGCGCGTTATCAGCTGCCCGCCAATGTCCGCCTGGAAACACAGATATCCGACGACCTGCACTGCCTGCTGCCCGCCGACGGCCTGCGCCAGGCGCTGCTGAATCTGATCCTCAACGCACGCAACGCCCTCGCCAGCGCGCCCGGCATCATTCGCCTGCAAGCGCAGCGTAGTGATGCCGACAGCATCGAACTGACGGTGATCGACAACGGCCCAGGCTTTCCCGCTGTGCTGCTGAACAGCGCAGCGCGTCCCTTCCTGAGCGGCCACGAAAGCGGTACCGGCCTCGGCCTGGCGGTGACGCGGCGTTTTATCAACGGCCTGGGCGGACACCTTGCCTTGACCAATCAACCCGGCGGCGGTGCGCGCGTGAGCCTGCGCATTCCCTGCCCCGCCGCTTCCGAAAGCGCCTGATGGCCGACAACCTGCTCATTATTGAAGACGAAACCCTGCTCGGCGCCGAGCTGCAACGCCATTTTCGTCGAGACGGCTGGGAGGTAAGCTGGGTGCGCAGCATTGCCGACGCGCAACACCTGTTATTCATTGACGAGCTTGCCCCGCTGGTGGTGCTGTCGGACATGAATTTACCCGATGGCAACGGCCTGGATTTTCTCGAACAGGCGCGCCAGCAGAGCGTCAGCGCCGAGTGGATTTTCCTCACCGGCTACGGCACCGTGCCGGATTCGGTGCGCGCGCTCAAACTCGGCGCGCTGGATTTCCTCACCAAACCGTGCGATCCGGAACGGCTGGCGCTGATCATCGCAGGCGCCACGCGCAGCGGTCGCGCGCAACGCCGCGTCTCTGACCAGGTGGCAGCGCAATCGCGGCGCTACAACGTGGACAGCTTCAGCGGTGCCAGCGCCGCTGCGGTCAGCACCCGCGACATGCTCACGCGGCTCGCGGCGGTGCCCTATTCGGCGTTGCTCATCAGTGGCGAAACCGGGACCGGCAAAGGCCTGGCGGCGCGCATCCTGCACCACAGCGGCAGCCGCGCCAACGCGCCGCTGGTGGAGGTGAATTGCGCCGCGATTCCGCATGAACTGATGGAGGCCGAACTGTTCGGCCACGAGGCGGGTGCATTTACCAGCGCCAAGGCGCGCCGCCGCGGCCTGCTTGAGCAGGCCGACAGCGGTACGCTGTTTCTCGATGAACTGGGCGAACTGGCGCTGGACCTGCAAGCCAAACTGCTCACTGCCATCGAAGACAAAGTCATTCGCCGCGTCGGCGGCGAGCGCGAAATCCGCCTCGACGTGCAGATCATCGCCGCCACCAATCAGGATTTGCACAGCGCCATGGCCGAGCGCCGATTTCGCGAGGACCTGTACCACCGCCTTGCCGTGTTCCAGTTGGTATTGCCGCCGCTGCGCCAGCGCCGCGAGGACATCCGCGCCTTGAGCCAACGCTTCGTCACCGAATTCAACCACAAGGCAGGCAAGAAAATCAGCCGCATTCCCGACCCCGCCTGGCAACTGCTGGAACAACACGCCTGGCCCGGCAACGTGCGCGAGTTGCGTAATGCCATCGAGCGCGCGGTGCTGCTGAGCAACGGCACCACGCTGGAAACCGGCTGGCTGCAACTCAACCCTGCCCGCAGCGTTGCCACCGCCAGCACCGACCAGCTGTGCCTGCCGCTCGACGGCAGCATGGCGCTCGACGACATGGACAAGCACATCATCCAGACCGCACTGGCGCGTCACGCCTACAACGTCACCGCCACCGCCCGCGCGCTCGGTACCACGCGCGAAACGCTGCGTTACCGAGTGGATAAATACGGCCTTAAATCGGGCGCGCGCGATGTGGATTAAACCCACCGGCGGCAGCCGCCGATTGACACGCCTCAAGCGCCTGTTGCGCGGCCAGGCGCACGAATCCACCCACCAGATGCTGCTGTGGGCGGGCGTCATTGGCATCCTCGGCGCCCTCGCCACGGTGGGATTCCGCGAGGGCATCCACCTCGCCGAATGGCTGCTCACGCGCCACCCAGGCTCGCTGGTACAGGCCGCCATCGACCTGCCCCTCTGGGTGCGCCTGCTGACACCCGCAGTCGGTGGGCTGCTCGCCGGGGCGCTGCTGCAATTCGGCATGCGCTGGGTGCGCGACGGCACCAAAACCACCGACTACATGGAAGCCATCGTTGCCAGTAACGGCGTCATTGGCGTGCGCGCCAGCCTGATCAAAAGCCTGTCGTCGCTGTTCACCGTCGGCACCGGTGGCTCGATCGGGCGCGAAGGCGCGATGGTGCAACTGGCTGCCATGACCGGCTCGGCCGCCGGCCACTGGGTACGCCTGCCGCAGGGCAAACAGCGCCTGCTGGTCGCGTGCGGCGCAGCGGCAGGCTTGTCGGCGGCGTACAACGCGCCGATCGCCGGGGCGTTGTTCGTGGCCGAAATCGTGATGGGCAGCATCGCCATGAAAAACTTCGGCCCGCTGATTGTCGCGTCGGTGGTGTCCAACGCCACCGTGCACCATTTTCTCGGCTACGCGCCGGTGTACCAGATTCCGGCATTCCAGTTTTTGTCCAACTGGGAGCTGGTGTTCTACGTCGTGCTGGGCTTTCTGCTCGGCCATCTCGCACCGCCATTCATCGCCCTGCTCGAACGCAGCGCAGCATTGTTCGACCGGACGCACCTGCCGCTCACCCTCAAGCTCGGCCTCGGCGGACTCATCGTCGGCGCAATTTCGGTGTTCTACCCCGAGGTATGGGGCAATGGCTATAGCGTGGTCAACAGCTTGCTATTGCAACACATCGGCTGGCAATTGCTCGCGCTGATCCTGGTATTCAAGGTCATCGCCACGGCTTCGACCATCGGCTCGGGCGCAGTCGGCGGCGTGTTCACCCCCACCCTGTTCATCGGCGCGGCGTTCGGCTCGCTGTTCGGTACCGCCCTCAGCGCGCTGTTCCCCGGCGTAACCGCCGCGTCCAGCGCCTACGCCATTGTCGGCATGGGCGCCTTTCTCGCCGCCACCACCCACGCCCCGCTGATGGCAATTTTGATGATTTTCGAAATGACGCTGGATTACAAAATCACCCTGCCGCTGATGCTCGCCTGCGTCGTCGCCTACACCGTCGCGCGCGACTATCGCGGCGGGGTATCCATCTACGACGAATCGCTGCGGCGCAAACACTGATAAGCTTAGCCATGCGCCCAATCTGTTTTTGCCTGTTCTTGCCCCTGCTGCTGCCGCTGAGCACGGCTGCACACGCGTCGCCAACCTGCGCCGCCACCATCAGCGAATTGAAGGGGATGCTCGGCGACCAGGCGTTTCCCCTGAAATGGCAAGAAACCTCCATGGATGACGGCAAACCCCTGGTGGTCAACATCGCTGAAAACAAGGGTGCGCTCTATCTGGAATTCACCAAAACCAGTGAAGGCCTGTGGGCCGAGAGCAGCGGCGTCATATGCAAAACAGGCACAGGGCTCGAAACCCGCTTCAACGGCGATCAGATTCATCTGGGTCCAGCTGCCAACTGGGTATTGCGCTACGCCTTGAAAAGGGGCGGCAAATTTACCCTGACCCAACTCGGGGCGGATCAGCTGCGTATCGCGACCAGTGGGTGGAGTGGGACGTTTTCTCCCAAAGCAAAGTAGC
>DMQT01000004.1 GCA_003455595.1 Betaproteobacteria bacterium | reverse complement strand
ATCGTAATCAAGACGTTGGTGTGCATGGTCGGCCTGGTCCTGCTGCGTTCGGTGGGCGCGCAGGCCACACTGCTGACGCCCCTGCTGGCCGGTCGCTATCTCAATGGCGACGGGGCAAACAGCCAGTGGGTGCAAGTCGCGAGCGGCTGGCGCGGGTCAACTTACGGCACAGCGCCTTGGGGAACCGGCATCTGGAGTCTGGCCGATGCGCGCGATGTGCTTGCCCTGCCAACGCACGGTTCAGCTGCGGCGCGCACAGATGTGGTGCAAACGTATTCGGGGCGGGTCGATGAAATCAACTTTGCCGATGTGGCATTTATTAATTATTGGGGCAGTACCTGGGGCGGCCAGGCGCTGGTGCCGTTTTTCAGCAACGATGCGACGCAATACCAGGATAACTACGCGGCGCGCTTCACCGGCTATATCTCGATACTTGAACCCGGCCTGTATAACTTCGGCGTGCTGGCTGACGATGGTTTCCAGTTTTCGCTGTTCGGCGGTAATACCTCACTCACGCTGGATCAAAACGGTCTGAACCCGCGTGACCGCTATGGCTTTGACCAGAATTTGATGCTGGGCGCAGGGCTGTACGGGTTTGACCTGCTGAGTTACGAACGTCTCGAAGCGGGTGTGGTGAATCTGGCCTGGATACAGCCGGGTGGCGCCTGGGAGACAGTGCCGCAATCGCATCTGTTCACCACTGTTCCTGAACCTGCCACCTGGCTGCTGATGCTGGCCGGGTTGGCGGGCGTGTGCGTAGCGCATATGCGCCGGGTCGGCGCGTGATGGTCCGCAAACCCCTCTCCAGCAAGGGCCGCAAGTTGGTGCATTTTCTGATGTTGGTGGGCGGCTGGTTGTTGTTTTTTGCGGCGTGGTGGCGCGTGCTTACGACCCAGCGCATCAATTTTCCGATTTTGGGTTGGCTGATATTGGGCGCGCTGATCATCATTCCGCTGATTACGCTGCTCTGGCAGCGGCATAATTTGCACCTGTACAAACGCAAAGGGCCACGGTTAAATTTGCGCCGCGTCGAAGAGCATTACGAGCACGACTGGCAAGGGCTGCAAGTGCGTGCTGACTGGGCTGGTCTGCGCGCCGCGCATAGTATCGAAATCGCACTTGAGCCGGACCAGAAGCGTTATCTGCGGCGTTCATGATGGATGCCGTCTCGGTGCTTTCCGCCATTCAGCACAATCCGATTTACCTGGTGGCGTTGTTTTTCTTTGCAGCCTACCCGATTGTGACCAGCATCATGTGGGTGACCACCGCGTTCTTTTTTCGCCAGCGCTGGGAGGGATATCAGGATACCCCGCTGGCGCTGGATAGCAGCTTGAGCGTTTCCATCCTGATTCCGGCGCATAACGAAGCACGGCTGCTGGAAGGCGCGCTGACCGCGGCGTGCGCCATCGATTATCCGCGCTTTGAGGTGGTGGTGGTGGACGATGGCTCGACCGACGGCACCGCCGACATCATCCGGCGCTTTGCCGAGGCGGGCAAGGTTCGGGGCATTTTCAAGCACACCAATCAGGGTAAAGCGATGGCGCTGAATGACGCGCTGCCGTGCCTGAACGGCGACATCGTCCTCATCATGGACGCAGACGCAGAACCCGAGCCGGATATTCTCTGGCATGTCATGCCGCATTTCAGTTCGGCGCGCGTCGCTGCGGTCACCGGCAATCCCCGGGTCAGAAACGTGGATACCTTCCTGGCGCGGCTGCAGCTGATGGAATTCACCTCGATTGTCAGTCTGTTGCGTCGCTCGCAACGCATCTGGGGGCGCATTGTCACGGTGTCGGGCGTGGTTGCCGCATTTCGTCGCAATGCCTTGTTCGATGTGGGCGGCTTCAGCCCGGACATGGCCACCGAAGATATCGAGCTGACCTGGAAGCTGCAAAAACGCTTCTGGGATGTGCGCTACGAGCCGCGTGCACTGGTCTGGATGACGGTGCCGTCGAACTACAAGGCGCATTTCAAACAGCGTTTGCGCTGGGCGCGTGGACTGATGCAAGTGCTGCATCGCCATGCCAACGTGATGCGGCATTGGAAGTACCGGCGCATGTGGCCGATTTTCATCGAGTCAGTGCTATCAACCCTGTGGGCGCTGTGTTTTGTGGTGCTGTCGGTGATCTGGATCGTGTCGTATTCAATGGGCTTTCCACCCATCGGCGCGCATCCGATTCCGAATTTCTGGGGCATGGTGATCGCCACCGTGTGCATGGTGCAAATCATCGTCGGCACGCTGATCGACCGCACCTACGACCGCGCAACCACAGGCTATTTTGCCTACGCCGTGTATTACCCGATTATCTACTGGGCGGTGTTGCAAATTGCTGCGGTCATCGCGCTTCCCCATCTGTTTAAAAAACCCAGCCGGAAGGCCGTGAAATGGACCACGCGTCGCGCCCCCCTCGACACCTGAAACGCCGCATTGCCGGACTCATCCTGCTCCTGCTGGCGGGGTCTCCAGCGCTGGCGGATAGTCTGGATACGCTGCGGCACTACGTCGATGCGCGGCAGTATCGAGCGGCCTTGCCGGGCTACGAACAGCTGCTGGCGCAGCGCCCGAACGATACCGATTTGCTCATCGAGGTTGCCCGCGTCTACGCCTGGGACGACCAGCATGCGCGCGCGATTCAGCTCTATCAACGGGTAATCGAGATTGCCCCACAGCGTACCGGGGATGTGCGCCTGGCGCTCGCCTGGCAGCTGGCATGGTCGGGACAGCAGGCGGCAGCCTTGCCGCTGTTTGAAGCCGAGCTGCAGACTCGTCCGGACAATAACGAGGCGCTGTATGGGCTGGCCGAATCAGCTTCGATGCTCAACCGTCTGCGCGAAGCCTTGAGCAGTTACCGGCGTTTGCTGCAACGTGATCCGAACGACCTCAAGGCTGCCAAGGGCGAGGCGCGGGTATTGGAATGGATGGGTCAAAATCAGCCAGCCGTTGCGGCGTACGAACGCATCCTCGCCACCCATCCCGATGACCGTGAGGCCAGGCTGCGCCTCGCACGCGCGCACAATGCGCTCGGCCTCAATCAGCAAGCGGCGCGCGAGCTCAGCCCCCTGGTCAACGACACCAGCGCGCCGGACGATAGACTTGAATTTGCGCGCGCGCTGCGCTGGTCCGGGCTGGATGAGATGGCCTTGAAAGCGACCGACGGCATGACCGGCCCGGCGGCACAGCCATTCCGCACCCAGGTGCAGCGCGACCTGGCGAGCCGGGTGGGCGTGACGGCAGAGCACAGCAACGACAGCGACCAGCTTGATGTCGATACGACAAAACTCTATGCCAAGATCAATAGCGGGCCGGGGCAAGATTTTGCGTTCAGCGTACGCCATGCGCGCTTGAGCCAACATGGCAGCCAGCTGAGCGGCAACACCTATCTGTTGAGTTACGGGTCGCGCCTGGGCGGGCTGGATGCCGGCTATGGCATCGTCTGGCCGCGGCTTGAGCTGGGGCAACGCCGCTACGCGGATTGGCAAAGCGTCGCATGGAAAGCACAGATCAAGTGGCTGCCGGCCGATTTGTGGCGGGTTGATGTGGAAGCGGGCAACGACATCGTAGAAAACATCGCTTCCATCCATAACCGAGTCAAGTTCGATTACGCGAGCGCCGGCTTCGACTACCGGTTTGCACCGCGCTGGCTGGGTAGTTTCGGCATGCTGGCCGGACGCTTTGACGACGGCAACCAGCGCACGCGCGTCGCTGGGCGGATCGAATACCTGAGCCTGCTGCAGCCGCGCATCACATTCGGCATCGCCGCCATGGGTTTCAACGACAGTGCGCCACCGGTTCCCTATCGGGGTTATTACAGTCCGGACCAGTATCGCGAGATCAAGCTGACAGCGGCGCTGGAAGCCGAGCGTGCAGGCTGGAATTGGCAGCTGAACGGCGCGCTCGGACGCCTGCAAGAAAATGCGAACGCGGGCGATACGCTGTATTCACTCGAGGCATCCGCCACGCGGCCGCTCGACGACTGGGGCACGCTGCGCTTTTATGCAGGCCGCTCGGATTCCGCCGCCTTGTCGCAGGGTTCAGGCGGTGGCTATACCCGCAACTACATCGGTGCAAGCTTCGAGTTGCTGTTTTGAGCGGGCTTATTTCTGGCGCATTGCTCTCGTCAAGGTTCACTTCTGGCGCATTGCCCGCGCCAGTGCCTCGGCCAGCGCACCCCCCGCAGGTGCCGGGGCAGGCGTATGTTTGGCCGATTTGGCGACGGGTTTCTGCGACGCGTCGGGTTTGGGCGGCGCGTCGGTCAACCGCATGGTGAGCGCCACACGCTTGCGCTGCACATCAACTTCCAGCACTTTTACCTTCACCACATCGCCCGCCTTGACCACGCTGTGCGGGTCTTTGACAAAGCGTTCGGCCAGCGCAGAGATGTGCACCAGGCCGTCCTGATGCACGCCGATATCGACGAAGGCGCCGAAGTTGGTGACGTTGGTGACGACGCCTTCGAGCAGCATGCCGGGTGTTAAATCCTTCAGGTCTTCGACGCCTTCCTTGAACGCGACGGCCTGGAATGCAGGGCGCGGGTCGCGGCCGGGTTTTTTCAGCTCGCGCAGGATGTCCTGCACGGTCGGCAGGCCGAAGCGGTCGTCGGTGTAGTGCGCCGCCTGTAGCTGGCTGAACGCGCCGGGCTGGCCGATGGCGGCGTGCTGCTGCGGCGCATCGGCAAGGATGCGCTCGGCCAGCGGATAGGCTTCCGGGTGGACGGCGGAAGCGTCGAGCGGGTTGTCGCCGCGCACGCGCAGAAAGCCGGCGGCCTGTTCGAAAGTCTTGTCGCCCAGTCGCGGTACCTTGAGCAAGGTCTTGCGGCTGGTGAATGCGCCATGTTCATCGCGGTAGGCGACGATGTTTTCCGCCAGCGTGGCGGACAAGCCGGAAATGCGCGCCAGTAGCGGGATCGACGCCATGTTCACATCGACGCCGACGGCGTTGACGCAGTCTTCCACCACCGCGTCCAGGCTGCGCGCCAGCTTGAATTGGCTGAGGTCGTGCTGGTACTGGCCGACGCCGATGGATTTGGGGTCGATTTTTACCAGCTCGGCGAGCGGGTCTTGCAGGCGACGCGCGATCGACACCGCGCCGCGCAGGCTGACATCGAGCTGCGGAAATTCGTGCGCGGCGAATGCCGACGCGGAATACACCGACGCCCCGGCTTCGGACACCACGACTTTGCTGAGTTTGAGTTCGGGATGTGCGCTGATGAGCTCGGCGGCGAGCTTGTCGGTTTCACGCGAGGCGGTGCCGTTGCCGATGCTGATGAGTTCGGCGTTGTGCTTTTTCGCCAGCAAGGACAGCGTGTGCAGTGCGCCGTGCCAGTCGTTGCGCGGCACGTGCGGGTAAATGGTGGCGGTGTCGAGCAGTTTGCCGGTGGCGTCCACCACCGCGACCTTGACGCCGGTGCGCAGGCCGGGATCGAGGCCGATGGTGGTGCGCGCGCCGGCCGGGGCGGCCAGCAGCAAGTCGTGCAGATTGCGCGCGAATACCCGAATCGCTTCCTCTTCGGCGCGTTCGCGCAGGGCGCCGAGCAGTTCCAGTTCCAGATGCAGTGCGAGTTTGATGCGCCAGCTCCAGCGCACCGTGTCGGTCAGCCATTTGTCGGCAGCGCGGTTGTGCTGGGTGATGCCAAAACGTCGCGCGATCATCGCTTCGCACGGATGCGCGACAGGCGTTTCGGCCAGGTCTTGCGGCAGTTTCAGGCCGACCCGCAGCAGGTCTTCGTTGCGCCCGCGCAGCAGCGCCAGCGCCCGGTGTGGCGGCACCTCGCGCAGTTTTTCCTGGTAGTCGAAATAGTCGCGGAATTTTGCCCCGGCGTCGGCCTTGCCTTCCACTAGAGTAGACACCAGCATGCCATGTTGTTCCAGGTGGGCGCGCAACTGGCCAAGTAGCGCGGCATCCTCGGCAAAGCGCTCCATCAGGATGTGACGCGCGCCTTCCAGCGCGGCCTTGATGTCAGCTACGCCTTTGTCGGTATCCACATAGCGTGCTGCTTCGGTGTCGGGCGTCAGCGTCGGGTCATTGAGCAGGGCGTCGGCGAGCGCCTCCAGGCCGGCTTCGCGCGCAATCTGTGCTTTGGTGCGGCGCTTTTGTTTGTAGGGTAGATAGAGGTCTTCCAGGCTTTGTTTGGTGTCTGCCAACGCCACGGCGCGCGCCAGTTCGGGCATCAGCTTGCCCTGTTCGGTGATGCTGGCCACAATCGCGCTGCGGCGTTGTTCCAGCTCGCGCAGATAGCCCAGCCGTTCTTCCAGCAGGCGCATCTGCGTGTCGTCCAGCCCGCCGGTGGCTTCCTTGCGGTAGCGCGAGATGAACGGCACGGTGGCACCCTCGTCGAGCAGGGCAACGGCAGCAGCGACTTGATTGGGACGGGCGTTGAGTTCAACGGCAATACGGTGTTCGATGGACGGCAGCATGGGTTGGCAATGAGAAAGCGAAGCGTGCAACTATGCAGAAAGCGTGCTGGGCTGGCAAGGTATAATCAATCCGTATTCATCCCGCTATTGTCCTGCCATGCCTACACCCGATACCCTCACCCGTTTTCTGTTCGAGCAAGCCCCGGTGCGTGGCGAGCTGGTCAGCCTCGACGCCACCTGGCGCGAGGTGCTCAAGCACGCCGACTATCCGCCCTCGCTGCAAATTCTGCTGGGCGAGCTGATGGCGGCAGCCGCCCTGCTTACCGCCATCCTCAAATTCGATGGCAGCATGATTCTGCAAATGCGGGGCAACGGTGCGGTCAAGCTGGTGGTGGTCGAGGCGACCTCCGCGCGTACCCTGCGCGCCACTGCCAAATGGGACGGCGAGGTGCCCAGCGGCACCCTGGATGCGCTGTTGGGCGAGGGCAATTTCGTGATTACCCTGGATCAGACCGCCAACGGCAAGCCCGCGTATCAGGGCATCGTGCCGCTGGTGGGCAGCAGCGTGGCCGAGGTGCTGGAACACTACATGCAAAGTTCCGAGCAGCTCGATACGCAAATCAGCCTGGCGGCGAACGACCAGCGCGCCGCCGGCATGCTGATCCAGCGCTTGCCGGGGGTGGAAACGGCTGACGCCGATGCGTGGAACCGCGCCGGACTGCTGGCCGCGACGCTGAAACCCGAAGAGCTGCTTAATTTGCCCGCCGAAACCATCCTGCACCGCCTGTTTGTCGAGGAAGACCTGCGCGTGTTCGAAGGTGAACGCGTCAGTTTCAGCTGCAGCTGTTCGCGCGAACGCGTTGGCGACATGCTCAAAATGCTGGGGCGCGACGAGGTTGAATCGGTGCTGACCGAGCGTGGCGAGATTGAAGTGCGTTGTGAGTTCTGTAACCGCATGTACCGGTTTGATGCGGTGGACGCGGCGCAGCTGTTTGTTGCAGCCACCCCGCTAGCGGCGCCGCCGATCAAGCACTAGGAGTGTCCATGTTCAAGAATCGCAAATCAGCCAGGCGTGCACAACGCAAATCGCATAGCAAAAAGATCGGCATGCCGCCTGGCTCGCTGGTGTATGTCGGTACGGATATTAGCCAGCCACCTGCACTGTCGCTGACGGAATTCGACGCAGGCGGGCTCGACGAGACACACTTCAGCGAAGTGGAGAAGTGGCTCAAGCACACGCCGCTGCGCAGTACGCACTGGCTCAATCTGCATGGTGTGCATGACCCGGTGCTGATGCAGGACATCGGCACGCGTTTCGGCCTGCACCCGCTGGTGCTGGAAGATATTCTCCATACCGATCAGCGTCCCAAGGTGGAGTCCTACGATGCTTACCTGTTTGTGGTGTTGCGCGCGCTGCACTACGACGCGGCCACGCTGACGGTCAGCACCGAGCAGGTCAGTCTGGTGCTGCTGCCGGATACCCTGCTGAGTTTTCAGGAGCAGGCCAGCGGCATGTTCGAGCCGGTGCGCGAGCGTCTGCGCAATGCGCGCGGTCAGGTTCGAAAACTGGGGGCGGATTATCTGGCGTATGCCTTGCTCGACGCGGTGGTGGATCGTTATTTTTTGGCGCTGGAGCAACTCAGCGAGCAAACCGAGGAACTCGAAGACACGCTGCTCGACAAGCCCAATCAGGCTTCGCTGCAAACC